>CAIKAS010000103.1 GCA_903825445.1 uncultured Acidobacteriia bacterium | reverse complement strand
TCCCTATCACCCGGTGCTACTTCAAACCGGTTTGAACTATGTCTTCCGTCGGCTGCAGAGCCCGTACTCGGGATGTGCCGCAAAGCCCCTCGCGAATCCGTTCGGTTGGGAACACCGGAAGTCCAGTTTCACCGTCCATCGACGCTCCCTGGCCAGGAAGAACTTGTCGGAAGCCGCCCGGTGCAGGCCCGCTCCCTGATTGAAGTAGAGCACGTGTGAGTGCGGGTCGCCGAGCGTGTGGGGGCCGGCGCCAGAGCTGCGATGCTCGTTAACTTGCCATCTCTCAGCGAGATGCGGACTTTTTTAATATTTCTTCGAAAGTTGTGATCGTATGAGAGCGCTGCAGCACACTGGCGTTTCTGATAAAGCTGAACGCAGTGCTGAGACGGCACGGAAAGCAGGTACTGCAGCTATGAAGAATTATGTTGGTTGCGATTCGCATCAGCCATATTCGGTTTTCGTGACCTGAACGAAAAAGGCGAGGCGGTGTTCCGGTTCGGGTGGAACATGCGTATGGCGAACTGAAGAGGTCTTGCACAGAAGAGAGGCTTACTGAAGCCCGGCGTCAAAGCAATGGAAATCGTCGCGTGGCTCAGGAAGGACCACGGATTGGGGCACGGCCACGCCATGACGATTTACGCCACTTTCAAAGGGACGAAGGAATGGAAGTAAACTCCGGTGTCATGCCCGTCATGCACATGAGGGGGGCGCATTACGGCGAGATCGCCAGATCCCCCGGCGGTTTTTTCTTCGTCTGGACGCTCTGGGCGCTCGGCGGGCTGGGTGGCTTTATCATGATTCTCGCGGCGCGCGGACTGTGGGATCTGCGACGGAGCCGGCCCCGATAGTCCAGGGAACGGAGCGCAACAGCATGGCTAGTCGCGACTATAATTGGGATCGAACAGTGCCGCCGCCAACTATGGCTTGCAACTCTTGGTGGCCAACGACTGGAAGGCCGGACATCGATTCATGGAGACTGCGATGGAAAACCTGCACTGCCATCCTCACCATCCTCCCGGCGGCGCCGATAAGAATGCCCACACGTACGTGGACGATCCGCAGGTATACGCGGCCAACGAAATCGCCATCCATTCGAATGCGCCGTGGGTATTTCTGCCAGCCGGCGTACTTGAGGGCGAGTGAAGCTGTTCGGCGTAGTTGCGTGGACGTGCCTTGCGGTCGCGATCGCTCGCGGCCAGACCACGGACCTCGGACTGGCTCCGCCCGACGACTCCACACCGACCTTCGGAACTTCCGTCATTCTGCCTGCGGGTCTCCGGGGCGAGATCTTCTATCTCAAGCCCGGCGCTGACCAGTTACCACGGTTCGAGAAGATGGAGCCGGTGGGTGCCATCTACACCACGCAGCTCAACATTCCGCCACGCGAGTTCAAGGAAGGCTTCCCCGGCGTCACTGACCGCTTCGAATGGTTTGCCATCGACTATACGGGCCGGTTCTACATTTCCGATCCGGGCAAGTATCGCTTCGCGCTGGTGTCGGACGACGGATCGAAGCTCTACATCGACGGCCACACGGTAATCAATAATGACGGCAGTCACCCGGCGCGCTTCCTGGATGGCACAGTGAATCTGGCAGGCGGCATCCACTCCATCCGCGTGTCATATTTTCAGGGACCGCGCTTCCAGATCGCCCTGATTCTGGCAGTGAGCCGGCCGGGCGGCGCCTGGCGGGTCTTCAGCACTAATGAATTCAAACCCCCGGCCAATCCCGCCGATTGGAAATACGGCGACCCCAACCAGCTGCCGCCCGATCCCAATGCCGGCCGCCGCAAGTTGGGAGACACCACGAAGAAGTAAGTCTGAGAGAATACTCGTACCGCTTGAGCGGCGGAACCACGGTGGTTCCTTACCGCCGCAGAGAAAGTTCGAATCGAACGCCTTCCGTCTTCTGCAGGGCAGTCAGGATGCTGGAGAGATTGGCGGCCGACGGACTGCCTTTGGGCCCCAGCATGCGCATCAGACTCTTCGCCGGAATCTGCGTCTTCTCTTCGAGACCCTGAAATCCCACGGTCGCGTTGACGTAGTCCCGCAGGACCGCCTTACCGACTGACAACTCGCCGTTAATGACGCACTCGACGGCCTCGCGTAGAAGCTCACGGCGAAAATCCGTGTCGCGTTGCGCCCGAGCCCGGATGGTTTCTTTGAAGTCATGAGAGAGGGGCATTTATTGAATCTCCTGTTTCTTTCTCCGTTTGTACGTGGCCCAGCATTCATGCGCCGCCGCAATGTCCTGCTGTTGCCGTTTCTTGATGCCACCGCCAAGCAGAATCACAAGGCGGTCGCCATCCTTGCCAAAACAAATACGGTAGCCGGGACCGAAGTCGATTTTGTATTCGAAGACGCCGGAGCCAACGCCCTTCGCGTTCGACAGATTTCCCTGTTCCATACGTGCCAGCGCGATAGTCACCTTGGCTGCGGTAGTCGGGTCGAGTTCTTCGATCCATTGAGCGTTTGTTCCCGCGTTCGTCAATGTAACCCCGCAACTCCAGCATCTTCTTATAATGGTAACAAATTCGTTACTATGTCCAAAGCTGCCGGCGAGTAGCGCCGGTTGTGCTCGACGGCTTCCAGTGCCGCGAGATTTTGCGATTTTCGAACATTACGAGGAAGACGCTACTGTTGAATAGGAGGCTCCGCTACCCTACTACTACTTCTTCTTCTTCTTTTTCAACTCCTCCGGACCTGGAATCCGCTCCGGATACACCCGTGCCAGATCCGCGTCTGCCGGAGCCACTTCCGCTGGCGCCGGGTACCGCCATGTCTCCGGATTCGCCGGCGGCTTGAACTCCTCCGTACTGAAGATCCGCGGTTGCTCGCCCGGACCCGCTATCTCCAGCATGAGCGCCACGGTCTCGCGCGGCCCCTGAAAATACGGCACCCGGATAGAATGCAGCCCCCCGGCCAGACGCAGGCTCCCCAAACGCACAGAAGTCTGGTGGACCCCGTCATTATCCGCAATCAGCTGGTCATCGATGTAGAGCATCGCTCCGTCATCCGAAGTCAGTCGGAACCTGTACAGCCCCGGATTCTCAATCCAGAACTTGCCGGAGTAGTTAATAGCAAACCATTCGAAACGCTTCGTGATGCCGGGAAAGCCGATCAGGAAATCCTGGGGAGGAACGTTCAGTGACGTCGTATAAACGCTGCCCTGAATCGGGAAGCGCCCCAGTCCTTCAAGCGTTGGCGTATCTCTCGGCAGGAAGTAGATGTCACCTTTCAGCCCGGAAGGGATGACCACCGTCGTGCCGAAAACAGCGACAGGCTCTTGTGCGACTGCGGGCAGCAGCAACAGCGGAAGCACGCACATCCCGGATATCCGCATTTGTGAATAGACTACGATCCGCCGGGTGTTGCGGTTGCAGAAATCGGTATCGCCGCCCCGTCGTTCCGCGATATGATAGAAAGCCGGGAGCGATTCCAACCGCTGTAATCGGAGCAAAACATGGCTTTTAAACTCACCATTAACCACAAACAGGAAACGGTAGACGTGCCGGGCGATACCCCATTACTCTGGGTTCTTCGCGACGTTGTGGGCCTGAAAGGCACGAAATATGGCTGTGGCATAGGAATGTGTGGCGCCTGCACAGTGCATCAGAACGGGTCGCCGATCCGCGCCTGCCTCACGCCCGTCTCGGCTGTTACGGGTCCGATTACTACGATTGAAGGCCTTTCGGCCACCGGCACGCATCCGGTGCAGTTGGCTTGGGCGGAACTGGACGTCCCCCAGTGCGGCTACTGTCAGGCTGGCCAGATGATGTCGGCCGCCGCCCTGTTGGTGACTCACCCGAAGCCCACCGACGCGCAGATTGATGGCGCAATGGCGGGCAACCTCTGCCGCTGCGGGACGTATCTGCGGATTAGGGCTGCTATCCACAAGGCAGCCGCGGCCACTCCTGCCAAGGCACCCGCGACAACCGCGTCTGCCGGGGCCCCACTCAAACCAGCTACCGCAGCCGCCAATAAATAGGGAGCGATAGAAAACCATGAAGGCACTCGAAATCAAAACCAGCCGGCGTTCTTTTCTCCGCATCACCGCCATCGCGGGCGGAGGCATCGCATTCGGGCTCTCCACCACAAGACAGGTTCGCGCCCAGGGTCGCGGTCCGGCGCCGGCGCCCCTGTCGCCCAATAGCTTTATAACGGTCGCTCCCGATGGCATCGTGACCATCATCGGCAAGAATCCCGAGATCGGGCAGGGAATCCGCACCGCGCTCCCCATGCTCATTGCCGAGGAACTCGATGTCGATTGGAAAGATGTGCGGGTTGTGCAGGGCGATCTCGACACCCCTAAATTCGGCGGCCAGAACGCCGGCGGAAGCACCGCGATCCCGACGAACTATATGCCCATGCGCCAGGTAGGCGCGGCGGGTCGCGCGATGTTTGTGACCGCGGCGGCGCAGACCTGGAACGTACCGGAAACGGAACTCACCACGGCGTCCGGCAAGGTTTGGCACAAAGCCTCGAACCGTTCCATCGGTTACGGACAACTCATTGCCAAGGTCGCCACGCTGACGCCGCCGTTGCTCACGTCTGTCACTCTCAAAGACCCGAAGGATTTCAAGATTGTAGGCCACTTCACGAAGAGCGTAGACAATGCCGGAGTGCTCACGGGCAAGCCGATGTTCTCGATCGATTTCACTGTGCCGAACATGCTGTGGGCGCAGTTTGAAAAGTGCCCGGTCTACAGAGGCAAGGCCGTCAGCGCGAATCTTGACGAGATCAAGGCGATGTCCGGCATCAAACACGCCTTCATTGTGGAAGGCACTATGGATCTGGTGGGTCTGCATTCCGGCGTGGCCATTGTGGGCGATAGCTGGTGGCAGGTTCGCAATGCTCGCAAGAATCTGAAGGTTGTGTGGAACGAAGGCACCACCGCAACGCAATCCACCACTGCCTACGCGGCGAAGGCCGTTGAGTTGTCGAAAGTCGCCCCGGTGTTCTCCATCCGTAAGGACGGCGACGCGGAAGGCGTTTTGAAGACGGCAGCGAAGGTGATCTCAGGGGATTACGCGTATCCGTTCATCTCACACGCTCCGTTGGAGCCGCAGAACTGCATCGCGAGTTTTAAGGACGGCAAGTTTGAAATCTGGTCGCCCAGTCAGACGCCCGCTCAAGGGCGACAGGCCGTGGCGCAGGTGATGGGGGTGCAGGCCAGCGACATTACCGTCCATCTGACCAAAGTCGGCGGCGGTTTTGGCCGCCGACTGACCAACGACTACATGCTGGAAGCGGCGGCTATTGCCAAGGTAGTAGGCCAGCCCGTGAAGTTGCTGTGGACCCGCGAAGACGACATGCAGCACGATCACTATCGCCCCGGTGGCTTCCACTTCTTCACCGGCGGTCTCGACGCGCAGGGCAACTTAATCGCCTGGCGCGATCACTATGTCACTTATGGCGAAGGCCAGCAGTTTGCCTCCTCCTGCGCCATTGACGGACAACAGTTTCCCGGTACTTTTGTGCCGAACTTCAGCTTCCATTCATCGCTGATGCCTACGGGCATTCCGACTTATGCAATGCGCGCGCCTGGCAGCAATGCATTTTCGTTTGTCTTCCAGTCGTTCACAGACGAACTGGCGCACGCGGCGGGCAAGGACCCGATCCAGTTCCGTTTGGACGTCCTGAACATGCCACGTGTGACCGGTGCGGTACCGGCCGGCGGGCGCGGACCTGGCGTTGGTCTCGATGCCACGCGGATGAAGGGAGTGCTCGAAGCAGTTCGCGAGCGTTCCGGCTGGGGCAAGACGAAGCTGCCGAAGGGTCGTGGCATGGGCGTGGCGTTCCAGTTCTCCCATGCCGGTTACTTCGCGCACGTGGTAGATCTCAGCGTGGATGCCGAAAAGAAAGTGAAGGTCCACAAGGTCTGGGTCGTAGGCGATATCGGCGCGCAAATTGTGAATCCCAGCAGCGCGCAGAATCAGGGTCAAGGCGCGGTGATCGAAGGCCTCACGCATGTGATGCACGCGGAAATCCCGTTCGAAAACGGTCGTTCGACGAAGAGCAACTTCAACCAGTACCCGATGGTGCGCATCAATCAGGCTCCGCCGGATATCGATGTCTGGTTCCTTTCCACCAACAACCCGACCACAGGTCTGGGTGAACCCGCCCTGCCGCCCGTTCCGCCAGCGATTTGTAACGCAATCTTTGCGGCATGCGGCGAACGTGTCCGCTCACTGCCGATCGAGAAGCACGGTTTCAGCTGGGCGTAAGGACTGCGCGCGCGTCACCACTTTAATCCGTGCCGCGGCGCGCGGTCCCTGGCCTACTGTTACCGAGCCGCGCGCGTCAGCAAGCGGTGCTCTAACACCGCTGCTACACCCCATTACCCCACTTTCCCATCATCATTGTTCCTCCCGTAATAGACTGATAGCTTCTGCCGAGCTTCCACACATTTCGCGGGCAGCAATGGGTCGCGTGTCCGCTGGACGAGGTGTTTGCCTTCTTTGCCGACGCGGGGAATCTGGAGACGATCACGCCTCCGTGGCTTCGCTTTCGGATTGTCGATCTCAGCACCCAGTCGATTGAAGCCGGAACCCTAATCCGGTACCGGCTCAGTATGCGAGGCATTCCGTTCGGCTGGAAAACCGAAATCAGAAGCTGGAATCCGCCGCATCGCTTCACCGATGTTCAGCTATCCGGGCCATTCGCGCTCTGGCATCACACGCACTTGTTCCGGCAGCAGGATGGCGGTACTCTCATCACTGATATCGTTCGTTATCGTGTGCCATTCGGCGCTTTAGGTCGTGTCGTGGAGTGGCTACAGGTTCGGCGCGATGTTGGGCGTATTTTCGAATACAGGCGCAAACGGATCGACGAGCTGTTTGCGCGGTCCCCAACGAAGCCCGGTTGACACTGGCACGCCGAACCACATAGATTGGAATGCACGGTGCTCAATCCGTCCGACCCCATTTCGGAAATACATGAATAACTTCTACGTGACGCGACCTTACCTGCTATTTGCTGTGTGTCCGCTCATCCTGAACTTTCTGGCGGGATGCGGTTCGCATTCCGGCGAAGTACAGCCCGATGCGTCCCATCCGGTGATGTCAATTGGCTCCAGTGCACCTGATTTTTCCCTGCCGGGTGTGGATGGCAAGGACCACACACTCAGCGAGTATGCGGGTTCCAAAGTTCTGGCCATCGTGTTTGATTGCAACCACTGCCCCGAATCGCACCTCTACGAGAGCCGTATTCGCAAACTATATGACGACTATCACGAGAAAGGCGTCGCGCTGATCGCTGTCAGTCCAAACAACCCCGCACAGATTCACTACGCCGATCTGGCCTGGAGTGATTCGAACGATTCGCTCGTTGAGATGCAGGATCGCGCGAGCACGCGCCACATCGAATACCCCTATCTCTACGACGGAGACGCCCAGACGCTGACCGCCAAGCTAGGAGCCGTGGCGACGCCGCAAATCTTCGTCTTCGACCAAAGCCGTAAACTTCGCTACGAAGGCCGAATCGACGACAATGTACGGGCCGATCAGGTGAAATCGCAGGATGCGCGCAGCGCAATCGACGCACTGCTCGGAGATAAGCCAGTGACCGTGGCAACTACGCCGGTTTCCGGCTGCGCGACGGTCTGGAACGCCAAAGCGCCCGCCGAAGATCCCGATCTCACGAAGGCCAACGCGGAACCCGTGATCGTGACCATGACCACGCCGGAGATTCTGAAAAAGCTGCGGACGAATGGCACTGGCAAGATCCTGCTGGTGAATTTCTGGGCCACGTGGTGCGGACCCTGCGTGGCGGAATTCCCGGAACTACAAGATACCTACCGAATGTATAAGGGACGCGGACTCGGCCTCGTTGCCGTCTCCGAAGACGTTCCGGAAGCGAAGCCCGACGTTTTCGCGTTTCTGAAAAAGAACCATGCGACAAGCGTGAACTACCTGTTCGCGTCCGATGACACGTCCGCGGTGCAGGATTCATTCGATAAGCAAATGAGCGGTGCGGTGCCATATACACTGCTGCTCGGGCCCGTTGGCGACGTACTATATCAGGAGCAGGGCGAGATTACGATGCCGAAATTGCGGCGCACAATTCTCGCGAATCTGCCCGACGATAAGGATCACCCTGGCCAGCAGGCCTACTGGCAGCAGACGCTCCAGTAAACGGCAACTGCCGTTGAGATAGAATCTCTTCATTCAGGAAGACGATCAGGAAGGGGTCCTAATGTACTCAAGACGCGAGCTTGGAAAAGTGGCGTTGTCCGCCGTACCGGCAGCTGCCGCGCTCACGATGTTGCGGGGAGTGAAGGCGGCAACAAGAATCAATTCGAACATTCGCGGCGTCCAAATGGGCGTGGCGGGCTTCAGCTATAACAGTTTGCCGAGGCAAGGCCTGCTGGATGTGATCGTAGGGTCAATGGTGGATGCGGGCATTGGAGATTGTCTGCTGTTTGCAGCCTCGACGGAGCCAATCGAGCTAGCCGATAAGGCGCGTCCCGCGCGTGGTGGCGGTGGTGGCGGCGGCGGTCGAGGCATGGCTGGTGGCGCTGCAGGTGGCAGCGGAGGCGGACAGGGTAGGGCTGGCGGATTCGGCGCGAGCGGCGGTGGCGGTGGTATGGGACGCGGCGGGCGCGGCCCGGTGAGTCCTGAGCAGGCGGCCGCGATTGAAGCCTTGCGCCAGTGGCATTTGACGGTACCGCTCGATTATTATGCAGGCATTCGGAAGAAGTTCAACGATGCCGGGCTCGAGATCAATTCGTTCGACGCATCCATCGGAACAAGTACCGCCGACGAAGATTTGAACCGGGCGTGCGAAGCCACGAAGGCGCTCGGGGCGCAGTTCATGATGTGCGCGGTCACCAGGTCGGTGGCGAAGAGGATCGCCCCGTTTGCCGAGAAGCACGATATCAAAGTAGCGTTCCAGGGGCGCCCCAATATCAATTCAACCGATTCCGACGCCATGGCCAAACCAGCGGATTTCGAGGAAGCAATGGGATACTCGAAGAACTTCGGCAGCAGCATCGATGTCGGCGACGCCACCGGCGGTGGCTGGGACGCGCTCCAGTTCATTCAGGATACGCATTCGCGCGTCTTCGCACTGAATCTGAAAGACCGGACCAAAGCCAACGTGAGCATGCCGTGGGGGCAGGGCGATAGCCGCATTAAAGAGATCCTGCAGCTCGTGCGAGACAAGAAGTACCCGATCCGCTGCTATATCGATTGCGACTACGCCACGGTGGAAGGCACCACGCGCGTGGCGGATATCAGGCGGTGCATGGAGTTCGCGCGAGCGGCACTCGCTTAAAAGACCCGGTTAGAATCACTGCCAACGTACTTTTTGTAAGCGGCGATCCAGTCCACCGCGATATCGTGCTGGGCGGTGGACAAATCCAGCTTTCCGCTGCACACAAGGTCATGCAGGCGCTCTTCCAGTTTGTCTTTCACGTGGGCATTCCAGCGGACAGAGTACGGTTGTGGCCAAAGATTGCGGATGGATTCAGTACCGCCCAAATCAGGCGTAATCAGGTAATCCACTTCAAACTGGTCCGCTTGCGGCGCTTTAATACCGTAAGCGGCAAAGACTGTCTTCTGAACATCGGTTGGAATGTCGCGTGAGATGACTTCCGCCTTCGGATACATGCAGACTTCCTCAAGTGAAATGGGTCTGGTTTCGCCCGGAGTGATGGCTAGTCGAGGCTTAGGGCCGCCAGCACTCACCGTGGATTGAAAAATCACCAGTATCCCCAACAGAACGGCTAGAAAGGCTCCGCCGGCCGCCGCGAAGCGGTAGGGAAATGCCAGGCGCCGGAAAGGCGGACTAGCCTTAGTGAACGACGCCTCCGCCATTCGCGCCCGCAGCAAGGCGCGCGGGCCTTCGGAGGCTGGCAATTGCGCGTTTAATTCCCGATTACGAGCACGAACCAGCTCAACGATCGTGCTCTCGATGGCTTGCATTCGCTCCCGGCACTGCCAGCAAGCTTCCAAATGCGCCGCTAATTCGGACTTGCGCCGTGAAGGCAGCTCTCCATTCGCAGCAAGTAGAAGCTCTGGTTCCGACAAATGACCGTTTTCAGAACGCATGCCATCCTCCATCAGTTTCTTCCGCTCGAATCAGCCTCGACAGTGATTTGTGAAGAGATGCTGCCACCGAGCCAAGGGAAATGCCCAGCACTTGGGCGATGTCGCGGTAGCGCAGACCCTCCGCGCGAAGCGACAGGCAGAATTGATCCTGTTCGGGCAGGGCATGGACGACGGCGAGCAGGCGTTCCTGGCGCTGGCGCCCGGCCAAAATCTCCTCTGGCCCCGGTTCGGTGTGGGCCAGGGTTGCCGAAAGATCCGGCATGTGGCTGAAGCGGTCGGCATCCCGCCGCGCGCGCATCCGGCATTTCAGCGCGGAATTATGCGCTACCCGGAAGATCCAGCCCTGCAGATTGGCACGGGACTTGCCTTGCTGTAGGTGGCGAAAGAGAGCCAGAAACACCTCCTGGATCACCTCTTCCGCGTCTGGGACTGAAAGGCGAAAGGACAGCAGGTAGCGAAATACCGGTGCGCGAAGCTGGTCGTAAAGAGCGACTACTTCATCTTCAAGGCGTGAAGAGGCTCGTGTCGCGCTTCTGGCCGCAGAGGCAGCCAGTTCTACCGGGGCAGTACCAGAATGCCCCACGGGCCCTTTCCTGAAGGCACTTTCTTCGTGACGGTATTGGTCGCCAGGTCGACTACCGACACATCGTTTGAGGGCCCGTTGGCCGAATAAAGGGTCTTGCCGTCGGCGGAGAGCCCGATTCCCCAGGGCCGCTGCCCCACTTCGAGGGAGCCAGTCACTTTGTTTGTCGCCGTATCGATGGTGAAGACCGACTTGCCTTTTCCTGTGCTGACGTACAATTTCGAGGCATCCGGCGAAAGCGCCATGCCCATCGGCTTCACCTCGCCGGGCGTGCCAATGGAAATCGGCTTGAGTAATACATTCTTAACCGTGTCGAGGTAACCAATGGCGCCGTCGTTTTCGGCGTTGACATAAGCGTGCTTTCCATCCGGAAGAAAAACAACGTTCCTCGGGCGGCGACCGACCTTAATTGTCTTGACCAGCTTGGCCGTTTCGGTGTTAATGACGGTGACCGTGCCGTCGGCCTCGTTCGTGTTGTAGATCAGCTTGCCATCCGAAGTCAAAGTAACTCCTTCCGGCTCTTCGCCGGTTTTGATGGTTTTCGTCAGCGTGCCCGACGCGATGTCCAAAAAACTAATCCCGTCGGCGTCCTCGTTGGAGACGTACAGTGTCTTTCCATCCAGACTGACTGCAAAATTCTCCGGGTCTGAGCCTGCCTGGAGCATCTTCACAACCTTGTTCTGGTCGAGGTCGAACACGGCAATCCCGTCGGCGCTCTTGTCTGGCGGAGGAAGTTTGCTTTCATCCACATTTGGCCCGGCGATCGGGCTACCGCTTAGGGCAATGTAGATGGTCTTGCCGTCGGGACTGGCGTGAATGCCGCGGGCGCGCTTACCAAGGTGGATATCCTTTGCCGTCAACGTGCCAGCGTCGATTACGGTCATGTCGCCTGAAACCTCGTCGCTCACGTAGATGTGCGGGCCGGGAGGCGGCGGGGCCTTCGTCTCTGTTTCCACCGGGGCTGGTTTGGAGCATGCTGTCAATAAGATAGCCGCAAGGAGGGCCGACACGGGCCAGTTCATTTTCATAGCGATAGTTCCTCTGTAACCAGCAATCATACTGTATATTCCTCCACGAGGGTACTCTGTTCGGGTTTTTTATGACGCAATTGTGCCTCCGAGGTTTGATCGGATTGAAACCGAATCGTCACATTTCATGTGTACACTGGACCCACTTAGTGCCCACTTCCATCCGCATTCGGCTGTTTCTGACGTCGCTTTTGCTGTTCGCCTGCCTGGCGCTGGTCGCCGATCTGAGCCACGGCATTGATCGAACACTGCTTTCGTTTCTTGAAGTTACGCTGTGTGTTGTCGGCGCAGCCGTGATGACCACTATCCTGTCGCGCGCTTTGACATGGCGTATCGAGCGACTCCGGGCATTTACGGACAATTTGCTCGATTCCGCGCAACTGGAATCGCCTTTGCCCACAGAGGATTATGCGACCCACGCTCTGAACCAATCGCTTCGTCGGATGGCCGGGCGAATTCATGAGTTGGTGGAGAGCCTAAGTCAGGAATCGGACCGGCTGGACGCCATTTTGAAGAGCATGCGCGAGGGCGTGTTGGCGGTGGACCACCAGATGCGGGTCCAGTTCGCGAACCAGGCGCTGGAGTCGGCGTTGGGACTGAAGGCGTCGGTAACTCGGGGGACTCCGCTGGTGGGGGTGGTCCGGGACCCGGCATTTTTGGCTTTGATTTCGGAGGTGGTCACAACGGGTGCGCCGGCAACTCGCAGACTACAGTTTGCGGGTGGAGATTCCGCAGTCTTTGAGGCGCACGCGTCCCCATTCGCTGTACCGCCACATCGGGGCGCGCTGGCGATTCTGCACGACATTACAGGAATCGAGAGGCTGGAAAGGGTACGTCGCGACTTCGTGGCTAATGTGTCGCACGAGCTTCGCACACCGCTGGCCGCGATACGTGGCTATGCCGAAACGCTGCTGGGTGGCGCTCTGGAAGACGCCGGGAACAACCGGCGTTTCGTAGAAATCATTCAGGCGCAGGCGATTCGGCTGAATAACATTGCGACAGATCTGCTGACGCTTTCGGATCTGGAATCTGGCCGCAAGGATGTCGAGCCGGGTCCGGTTTCCGTGGAAGACGCAGTAAGTACGGCGCTATTTACTGTGGAAACCGAAGCCCGGATTCGTGGCGTCCACCTGATCCGGGGCAACGTCTGCGACGTAATGGTAACCGGTCATGCGATCCGTCTGGAGCAGGCACTAGTGAATCTGCTGGATAATGCAGTGAAGTTCAACAAGCCCGGCGGCGAGGTACGGATCGAAGCCAGTGAAGGGAAGGATGGGCGCATTCTGATTTCGGTCTCCGATACGGGGACAGGCATTCCCTCCTCAGATGTTTCGCGAATCTTCGAGCGCTTCTATCGTGTGGACAAGGCGCGATCACGTGAAGTGGGCGGGACCGGGCTGGGATTGTCCATCGTGAAACACGTAGTGGAAAGGATGCAGGGAACGATTGGCGTGGAGAGCCGCCTGGGGCAGGGATCGACTTTCACGATCACGATTCCGCCGCGCTCGGAATCACGCGCCGCCTGACTCGCATGGGAGAATGGAATCGGTGTCATCTTCGCAAAGCGGCCCACAAACTAAAGAATCGCAAAGGCGGACGCCTTCCGTGAGTCCGCGAAAAAAGAAAGCGGAAGCAAATGTCGTGGAGATGCCAGCTGCGGCTTCGCCGGTTGTGTCGCTGGACGATCCGTCGCTTTACTTTAACCGAGAACTGAGCCTGCTTGAGTTCCAGCACCGGGTTCTGGAAGAAGCTCTGGACGAGCGGAATAAGCTGCTGGAACGCGTCAAGTTTCTTTCTATTGTCAGTTCCAACCTCGATGAGTTTTTCATGGTTCGGAATGCCGCGCTCAAGCAGAAACTGAAGGCGGGAAATCAGGACCTCAGCATCGACGGGAAGACGGTGGGGCAGCAGTTGAGCGCGGTTCGCGGGCGCGTCGGCACGCTGATGAAAGAGATCTACGACTGCTTTCACAAGCACCTGCTGCCGGATCTGGCTCGTGAAGGCATCCGGATTGTCTCCTGGCAGTCGCTCGACGAGCGGGAGCGCGATGCGTTACGAGTTTATTTTCAAGACACTGTGTTTCCGGTTTTGACGCCGCTTGCCGTGGACCCGGGCCGCCCATTTCCGCACATCTCCAACCTCAGTATGAATTTGGCCGTGGTGCTGAACGACACGGATGGCCGTGAGCATTTCGCCCGCCTCAAGGTGCCGGAGCGATTGCCCCAGCTGGTCAGCGTGCCTGCACTTCGTGTTCAGCGAAAGGCATCACCGGCCCGAAAATTTGTGTGGATCGAAGACCTGATCGCAGCCAATCTGGATAGTTTGTTCCCCGGCCTCGAGATTGTGGAATCGCATCCCTTTCACGTCACGCGGGATGCCGAAGTTGCGATCAAAGAACTGGAGAGCGACGACCTTCTCGAAACCGTGGAAGAAGCGGTGTGGCGCAGGCGCTTTCGTAAACCCGTCCGACTGCAGACGGACAGCGGTATTTCGGGCCGCGTACTGGAAACGCTGGTGGAGAATCTCGGCGTCGAACCGACCGACGTGTTCAAAGTGCATGGACCGATCGACCTTGCCCGATTGCGGCAGCTGCCGATGCTGGACCGGCCTGAACTTTGCGATGCGCCGTTCGAGCCATTTACGCCGGAAGTGTTTTCGTCGCAGTCCGATGAGGACATGTTCTCTGTCATCCGCCGCGGGGACCGGTTGCTGCATCATCCGTTCGATTCGTTCCAGCCGGTGGTTGAGATGCTGCGCAAGGCCGCCGTGGATCCGGACGTTCTGGCGATCAAGATGACGCTTTATCGCGTGGGCAAGAACTCTCCTATCGTGAAGGCGCTGCTCGAAGCGATCGAAAACGGCAAGCAGGTTGCGGTGCTGGTGGAACTCAAGGCCCGGTTCGACGAAGAGAGCAATATCGAGTGGGCACGGGCGCTGGAACGCGAGGGCGTCCACGTGGTCTATGGCCTGCTGGGTCTGAAGGTGCATTGCAAGATTGCGCTCATCGTGCGGCGCGAGGCCGATGGTATTCGCCGCTATGTGCATCTCGGAACCGGTAACTATAATCCGTTTACGGCCCGCCTTTATACGGATCTCAGCCTGTTCACCGCTAATGAAGAGATCGGGATGGACGCGTCGGACCTGTTCAATCAGCTGACCGGCTACTCGCACAAGGCCGATTTCCGACGGTTGCTGGTGGCGCCTCTAACGATGCGCAGTCGGCTGGAAGCGATGATCCGGCGCGAGACCGCGCTGGGATCGCGTGGGCGCCTGATCTTCAAGACGAATGCGCTCGAAGACAAAAGCATGATCCGGCTGCTGTATGAAGCTTCGCAGGCCGGGGTGAAGGTCGATCTGATCGTTCGCGGCATCTGTTGCCTGCGTGCCGGTGTGCCGGGCGTGAGCGATAACATCACGGTGCGCAGCATCGTGGGACGTTTCCTGGAACACAGCCGCATCTACTACTTCGGCAACGACGGTAAAGAAGAGATCTATTCCGGCAGCGCGGATTTGATGCCGCGCAATCTGGATCGCCGTGTGGAGTTGCTCTTCCCGGTTCTCAATCCGAAGATCGTGCGTTACCTGAAAGACGTCGTTTTCGAAAAGTATCTTTCGGATACGCGAAAAGTTAGGATCGCAAAGCCTGACGGAACCTACGAAAGCGGGCGAGGGTCCGTGGACGCGCAGGCCTGGTTTGTGGCGCACCGGGCGAAACTGCGCAGTCTATAATTCTCTTTGCCGATCAAACGGAAAGAAACCCTGCAGGCCGTGGCTGCCTTCGACCCCGGCGACGACGGAATCGCGGCCAAGAGTAAAGACCTGGTGGAGCTGTTGCTTCATCATGGAACGAAGCCGTTTTCGGCGCGTCAATACTGGCCCGGGCATGTCACGTGTACTGCGCTGATCTTCCATCCGAGCGACCTGCGGGTACTGGTGATCTATCATCACCGGCTGAGCCGGTGGCTGCTGCCGGGCGGGCACGTGGAAGAGACCGACGCGTCTCTGGCGGAGGTTGCGGCGCGGGAGGCGCTGGAAGAAACGCACGTTCAGCTTGATAAGATCTATAGACCGTTTCTTGTGGGGATCGATGTACACGGAATTCCGCCCAAACAGCGGGAACCGTACCATCTTCATCACGATCTGATCTGGTGCTTTCGGGCTGCGAGCGAGGATTGTCAATCGACATCTGAAGCACTTGAGGTCCGTTGGGTGGACGAACACCAATGGGCGAAACTGGACCTGACGCCCAGTATCCAGCGGAGTATTGGCCGGGCGGTACCTCTGTCAAAGCAGCGGGCGGCGCGATAGAATTCGGCGTGCGGCATTTCCTCTCGATTCTGTTCGGCGCGGTGTTCACGTCTGCGACGTGCTGGTCGATCGGCCGCGTTTCATTCGACAGACTGCGGATACGGTTGCGGCAGACGGAGCACGAACTGCTGGCCTGCGTGACAGGTGCGGCGGTTCTGAGTCTGATCGTATTTTTGTTATGCGTCGCGCACCTGGTGTGGATTCCCGTGATGTGGGCTGTTGGGCTCGGAGCCCTTGCGCTGAGATGGAAGTTCAGCGCCGGGATGGACGGCGCGGCAGTCGAGCGCTTGCCGCGATTGTGGCGGTGGCTGGCAGGAATAATCGCGGCGTTTTACGCATTTCTGTACCTCACGAACAGCATTGCGCCGGAGAATAGCCCCGATGGCCAGGCGTATCATCTGGCGCTTGTGTACCGGTATTTCCGACTGCATGGGTTCGAGCGGCTTACGACGAACATGTACAGCAATCTCTCGCAGGGGATGGAGATGCTGTACTTGTTCGCGTTTTCGTTTGGGAGACATGCCGCCGCGGCGACGTTCCATTGTTGTTTTCTGTTCGCGCTTGCCCTGCTGATGTTTTGCTACGGGAGAAGGATAGGTAGACCGGTTACAGGCGCCTGCGCGGCGCTGCTGGTCTATCTTTCGCCAGT
This sequence comes from uncultured Acidobacteriia bacterium, assembly GCA_903825445.1. Lineage (GTDB taxonomy): Bacteria > Acidobacteriota > Terriglobia > Bryobacterales > Bryobacteraceae > BOG-234. The sequence continues at coordinate 6,112 of CAIKAS010000103.1, read as the reverse complement.
GGTTGGTATCGACGGAGTGAGCGCGTACAACGATGTGGCGCTGGCGACGGTTGGGTTCGCCACGTTCTATTTGGTGGAGATCTGGCGAGCGACGAAAGAGCAGGTGCTGCTTGTTCCGGCCGGTCTGTTGGCAGGATTCTGTTTTGCCATCAAGTACACGGGCTTTGTGGCTGCAGCGTATGTCTTCTGCGTGGTTGCATGGGAACTGGCGCGGCGGCGAGTAGAATCGAGAAAACTTCTGGCGATCTCGCTTGCGACGGTGACTGGTTTGGTGGTTGTGATGGCGGCGCCATGGCTGCTGAAGAACTGGCTTTGGCTGGGAAATCCAGTCTCGCCATTCATGAACAGCGTGTTCCCCAATCCTTTTATCCACATCAGTTTTGAGGACGAGTACCGGCGCTACTTTCGCTCTTACGATCTGCCCAGTCTTTGGCCGGTGTTCTGGATGGACACAGTGAAGGGGCAGTTGGGCGGCCAGGTGGGGCCGACGTTTCTGCTCGCGCCGGTGGCCCTGTTGAGTCTGCGAAAGCCGGAAGGGAGAAGAATCCTGTTGGCCTGGTTGTTCTTTTTTCTGCCCTGTTCGCAGAATCTCGGGGCCAGGTTTCTGATTCCCTCGCTGCCTTTCCTGGCCATGGGGATCGCGATGGCGCTGGAGTTTTCCCGCCCGACACAGACGGTTTTGGTGATGGCGGCTGCGCTGCTGGCATGGCCTAAGGTGATCAATAAGTATCGGGCGCCGGCTGGCGGATGGCAGATCGCGACTATGCCCTGGAAGGCGGCACTCGGTATCGTTCCGCAGGATAAATGGCTGCAGGAACGGGACGGGGGCTGGACGACAGCACGGATGCTGGATGAATTCGTGCCGGCTGGCAAGAGGATCTGGAGCACGACTCCTCTGGCGGAATCTTATTCGACCAGCGAGATCCTGGTCAGTTATTATTCGGCGGAAGGCGAACTGATTCAGGATATTCTGACTTCGGCGTTCAATACGAACTATCAGCCCCTGTGGAATCTCCGGTACACGTTTCCGCCACGAACGATGGAGCATTTGCGGCTGGTGCAAAATACTGCCAGTGAGACCGACATTTGGAGCATTGGTGAGATGAAGTTCTTCCTGGGGGAGCGCGAGATACCGAGGGCGCCGTCCTGGCGGTTCGACGCGTCGGCTTTCCCATGGGATATTGGCTTCGCTTTCGACAGTAACCCGGTAACGCGCTGGCGCGCATGGGAGCCTGCGCGGCGTGGAATGCATGTGGATGTTGATTTTGGCGGACCCGTCAGGCTGGATCGAATCGAACTGCATTGCTCGCACGATCAGTGGAAGATCGAAGTGAACATCGAGGGTGTGGATGCCCATCTGAAGAAACTGGAAGATCCGCCGTTTGGAGACTTGCGGCGCATCGCGATGGCGACCGTGAAAATGCGCGGCATCGACTATATCCTGATGGGTGGAGACCACGTGCTGGCCAAAGACATCGACGGCGATCCGGGCCGTTGGGGACTGAAGAAGATCGCCGACCGCGGCGACACCTGGTTATTTCAAATACAATGAGCGACTACTTTCTGGGCGTAGATGGCGGACAATCGAGCACGATCGCGGTCATCGGCGACGCTCGCGGACGTATCGCAGGATGGGCGACGGCCGGGGCATGCAATCACGTGGGGGCAGCGGAAGGACGGGCGAAGTTCCTGCGCGTCATGCGGGAATGTGTCTGCCAAGCCGCTTCAAGAGCCGGGATTGGAAGCGAGAAACCCGCGTTCAAAGCAGCCTGCATGGGAATGAGCGGCGGTCCCGACGATAAAGCCGGGTTGCTTGGAGAGTTGTTCGATTCGGAACGGATCGTGGTGACGCATGACGCGAAGATCGCATGGGCGGGAGCTACTGAGGGCGCGCCAGGAGTGGTTGTGATTGCTGGTACCGGCTCTATCGCATATGGCGAGAATGCGCAGAGTGAATACGCCCGGGCCGGAGGCTGGGGCTACGTTTATGGCGATGAGGGTGGAGGCTTTGACATTGCGCGCCAGGCGATACGGGCGATCCTCCGTGAGCACGAAGGCTGGGGACCGAGGACAGCGCTGACACCCGCGTTGCTGGAAGTGACCGGGGCGGAGAACGCCAATGACGCGCTGCACCGGTTATATAAGGTGGAGTGGCCGCGAGCGCGCGTGGCCGAACTAGCAATGACGGTCGATCGGATTGCCAGCGAGGGGGATCCCGTTGCAGCCGACATCCTGCGGTATTCCGGGCAACAACTGGCCTTGCTGGCGGCTTCAGTGCGGCGGCAGCTTTGGGGGGATGATCATGCGCCCGTTTGTGCGTCGTGGATTGGAGGCGTGTTTGGTAGTGAAATGCTGCTCGACCGTTTTCGCACCCTCGTCGGACTCGACGGCACTCTGCATGCGGTGCCACCGAAACGCAGCCCCGCGGCAGGGGCGCTGATTTTGGCTTATCGGTTAGCTGGAGTACCAGTACTACCCGACCCGTTGCCTGGTATTAAGACTTAAAAGTCAGCCTCAAATGCGTGAAAACGCGCTACAATTCATGCGATGAGTTCACAGATCACATCCATAGGGCAGATTGCGGTTACGGTGCAGAACCTGGGACGCGCGGTCGGTTTCTACCGCGATGTGTTGGGGTTGAAGTATCTTTTCGAAACCGGAGGCATGGCGTTTTTCGATTGCGCCGGAACGCGGCTGATGTTGAGCGCGTCGGACAAGGCGGATTCAACTTACGGCTCGATCATCTACTACAACACTCCTGACATTGAGGGCGCTGCGGCAGCGATGCTCAAGCAGGGTGTCAGGTTTGAAGCGCCGCCACGGATGATTGCGAAGATGCCGGACCACGATTTGTGGATGGCGTTTCTGCGTGATACCGAAGGTAACCTGTTGGCTTTGATGAGCGAAGTTCGGTAGGGCACTACGGTCGAGGTGTTAGAGCATCGCTGACTTGCGGGCGCGCTGGTTAAATTTGAGTTTGGGTGGGCGTTGTTTCCACAAGTGGCGGCGCTTAGGTTTTAGCGCATGAGGCACAGATATTGGCTGCTCTTGTTCGCGCTGGCTGTCATAGGAGCGGCACAGTTGCGACATTCCGGCGGTAGCGCGCCGGACAACGTCCCTGCATCATCCTTTGCCCGAGAGATGGTGGCCGAACATAACTCTGTGCGGGCCCGGGTGGGAACGCGGCCGCTGCAGTGGTCGGAGCCTCTGGCATCCGTGGCACAGGAGTGGGCTGACCATTTGATGCAAACCGGCCAGTTTGTCCAGAGCCGTAACCCCAAATACGGCGAGAATTTGTACGAGATATCAGACGCGGCGGCAACTCCGGCAGATGTGATTCAGGCATGGGCCGAAGAAGTCAGCCATTACGACTACCCTTCTAACAGCTGCCGCAGCGTTTGCGGGCATTATACGCAGGTTGTCTGGAACGATACGCGAAGGGTCGGGTGCGCGGTGGCGCGTGGCGACAGACGTGAAGTGTGGGTTTGCGAGTACGATCCGCCGGGAAACTGGGTGGGACGGAAGCCGTATTAACGCGGTGAACAGATCGTCACCGCCTGTATCCGTCGACGTGCAGGTTTAGGCCGTAGCAGGAGCCGGGTACGTCCGGAAGCCACTGCCGACGTTTGTGATCCACTAATCCCTGGTTGGTGGGCGACGGTCAACCTCCTCGTTACGCCTGCTCTCTCGCTTGGCCCCTCTTACTCCAAATTAGCCCAACGACTGCCATGCCGAGCAGCGTCCCATACCTGGGCTCCGGCGTATCGGTCCCCAGAACCTCGAACGATTCGGCATCACCCACGTAGGAGAAAGACCCTCCTTCAGAAGTCCATGAGGAAGAGGGGCCGTCGTTCTGGTCCCATCCCGCACTGCCCAGCGAAGTGCTGGCGTTTTGGAGAGTCAGGTAGTATGTGCCGGCGGCCAAGCTGAGATTCCCAGTAGAAAAGCTATCGTTGTCGTCCGTATAATCCTTATAAATGGTCCCCAAGGTATCGGCTGTGATCGCCGTGCCGCCGTATAGGTCGCCGCCCGGCGTCGTCCCGATAGACCACTGCACACTCGTCACCGAGTCCCCATCCAACGTCCAGACATCGAAGGCCACGCCTGTAACAGTTGATGCGAGCGACAGGATAAAGGAGTCGCTGACCGCCTCTCCGCTGGTTATGGAGTAGGTTTGTGGAACAGGGTCGAAAGAGCCGTCGGTATATAAAACGTCGGCCGACACCGGAACAACGGCAATTGCCAGCAGAGCCAGTGCGCAGAGGGGGTGTATCGCAGCTTTCAATTTTGAGTCCTCCATAAGCTCGATCCGGGGATCGGGAATCGTCGCCTTCCGATGCCAGTCCAGTCGTTTATAAAATACTCTTTAGCATAATTTGTGGAAATCAGCAAGAATAACTTGTATTGGGTTCAAGCCGGCCGTGGATATCCGGAATCCAGTCGCGAAAGAAAGTCCCGTAACGCGATGCGTTGAGCGGCCCGCTTATAGTTCCACGAGATCTTTTCTTGTAGGTGTCAGGATTTCGCAGCCGGTTTTCGTAACGAGGACCGTATCTTCAATCCGGATACCGCCCCAGCCTTCTATGTAGATGCCTGGCTCGATGGTGATCGTCATGCCCGGTTCGAGCTTTGACTTATCGCTCTTGCCAACCCGCGGGCCCTCGTGGATTTCGAGGCCGAGTCCGTGGCCGGTAGAGTGGATGAATTCCCGGTCCAGACCATGTTTCTTCAGAGTCCGGCGAACGGCGCGGTCCACAGATGCGGCAGTGGCGCCGGGGCGCACGGCAGCAATACCTGCCAGTTGTGATTCGAGCACTGCGGCATACGCGCGCTTGTAATGGCTGTCGGCCGGCCCCACATGAACCATCCGCGTCATATCGCTGGCGTAACCGTCCTTGAACGCGCCCATATCGATGAGCAGCATGCCAGGCCCGATCTTTGCGGCGCCAGGATGCGCATGGGGCAGGGCGGCCCGGACACCGGCCGCGACGATGGTATCGAAGGCGGGTCCATCGGCGCCAAGCTTGCGGCTCTGGTAATCGATTTCGGCGGCAAGAGCGGTTTCCGTCATGCCCGTTTTGAAGCGCTTTAGCGCAGCTTCGAGCGCGCGCGAATTAATATCCACAGCGGCGCGGATGAGCGCAATTTCCCCTTCATCCTTGACCATGCGCTGCTTCGCGATCAGACCTTCCGGGGCAGAGATGAGGCGCGCCTTTGACGGGAGCGCCTTTTTTAGGCCCTCAAGTCGCGCGACGTTGATGTGCTCTGGTTCGAAGCCGATCTTGGCAACCTGAACGCGCGAGATCTCCGCGGCGATGGCTCTCGTCAACGGCCCTTTGGCGATCTTGATGTGGCAGTTGACCTGCTGTTTCGATTGCACCGTGTAACGCGGGTCTGTGAAGAGCACCGCATTGCCGTTACGATACAACAAGACGTTGGCGCTGCTGCCCGTGAAGCCCGTCAGGTAGCGGACATTGTGAAGGCTTGTGACGAGCAGCGCCTCCAGTTTGTTCTCGGCGACAAGTTTGGAGGCACGTTTGCGGCGGGATTGTTCGGTGGTCATGGGAGTTGGCGTCGTTTACGGGAGCAGGATCAGTTTTCCGGCTGTTTTCCTTCCTTCGAGATCGCGATGCGCGTCGGCGGCGTTAGCGAGCGGATAAGTGCGGTCGATCCGCAGCTTCAGTTTGCCTTCGGAAATCCAGCGAAGTACATCGCCGGCCCGCCAGAGGAGCTCTTCGCGCGTGGCGGCATAATGGGCGAGGCTGGGGCGGGTGAGAAACAAGGAACCTTTGGGGTTGAGAATGCCGGGATCGAAGGGCGGGACCGCGCCACTCGATTGCCCGAACAGCACCATGGTGCCGCGCGGACGCAGAACGTCGAGACCTTTCAGGAAAGTGCTGACGCCCACCGAATCGTAGATCACATCCACGCCACGTCCGGCGGTGATGCGTTTGGTTTCGTCTACGAAATCCTCGCGCGTGTAAACGATCACTTCGTCGGCACCGGCTTGTTTCGCGATGGCCGCTTTTTCGTCGGAGCCCGCGGTGCCGATAACTGTCGCGCCAAGCATCTTCGCCATTTGTACGGTGAGTGCTCCGGCTCCGCCAGCGGC
>CAIKAS010000102.1 GCA_903825445.1 uncultured Acidobacteriia bacterium | reverse complement strand
TAGATGAGAATACAACGGGACATGACGTCATAGGAGATGCTGGTAATAGTAGTAGCAGAAGTGCCCTGCTACATCCCTCCCGGCCTACTCCAGACCCCGGGGCGATTCCTGCGAGCTATAGCGAGGGTTAGGTATCGGAACGCGGGAGGAGTGCCGAGTCGGGGCCGCCGAGGGTTCGAGAACGCTGGAGGGGGTGAGAGACGAGGGCTGTCGTTTGGATGTAGCTGCTGACGTGGTGACGAACTCGGTACCGAGAATGCGAGTGTTGGGAACTGGTGCGCGTGAAGAACGTCGGGGGCCTATGTTAGGTTCTGCCAAAAGAGGAGGGTCGGGAAGGGGCTCGGGTTCTGGACGTTTCCCCACCCATCGCTTGAGGTAAGTGATGTTTATCACGTCGTGACCCTCGAAGTCTTCAGGCAAGGCGATGCGGTATGCGTTATCGTTGATCTTGCCGAGAACTTGAAACGGGCCCCGCCATAATGATTGCCATTTTGACTTGCTCGTGTTCGCCAGAGGATTTGCCCCGATCTTTTCCGTGGAGACAAGGACCCAGTCGCCTTCGGAATAATGTTCCTCCATACGGTGAAGATCCGCAGTCTGCTTCTGGTGTTGTTGGGCGAGAATCAGAGAGTCGTGGACCTCCTGGGTGATGGTTCTCAGGCGAGCTGCCGAAAACCCGTGACTTGTGGAGTCATCCATTTTCCCCTCCCCCTTCAAAACATCTACCGGGGCTCTCAGCTCGTGCCCGTACACCACTGAGAAGGGCGATCGTCCTGTCGAAGCCTGCGCTGTTGAATTGTAAGCAAATTCTATCAGTGGTAACAGATTCTCCCAGTCAGTTTTCTCGTCGTGGAGCAGTGACCTTATCATGCCGTTGATGGTTCTGTTGGCTCTCTCTGTTTGTCCATCCGTCTGGGGGTGCGCTGCCGTCGACATCGCCAGAGTGGTGCCCAGCCCCGCCCACAGCTCCTTCCACAGGTCTGATGTGAACTTCGGGTCCCTGTCGGATACGATCTCCCTCGGGATCCCATGTAATCGAACCACGTCCCTGACCATGATCCTAGCCGTTTCGGCAGCCGAGTCCCCCTTATGCACTGCCGCCAGGTGGATCATCTTGGAGAACCGGTCGACAACCACAAGTAGAGCATCTCGACCCCGCTGAGTGCGGGGCAGGTCTGTCATAAAGTCTATTGAGACTGAGGTCCACGCACCTGCAGGGATCGGCAATGGCTGCAGAAGACCCGGTGTGGTGCCAGACCTTGGCTTGCTGCGCTGACAGGCCGGACAAGCGGCCACAAAGTCGGCGATGTGCTTGGCCATGTGAGGCCAGAAGAATCGGCGTGTAAGGTTTGCTGCCATCCTGTCTCTGCCCGGGTGGGCCGCCGTTGGGGTGTCGTGCAGTTCCTTCATCAGTTTACGTTGCAGTTGCGTCGTGGGCACGCAGAGCCTTGCCGCTCGACCCGGCTCCTCAAGGTACCAGAGCCCACCCCGCAATCGGAATCTCTCTGACGATTTTCCCGGTCGACCCAGGCGTAAGAAGAACGGGTCGTTGCTGTACTCCGACACGCAGTCGGCCTCGATGTTGTTGACTTGTAGGGCTCCCGTCGTCGCTGTGTTGTCGGGTGCAGGTTCCGGTCTGGACAGCCAATCCGAAACCACCTGAGTTGACCCCGGTTTGTACCTCAGCTTGAACTTGAAGTCACTGAGCTTTTCCACCCATCTCGTTTGTTTCGCAGTTAGGCTTTGCTGTGTCATGATGTGTAGCAGCGGTTTGTGATCTGTTTCTACTGTGAACGCGGTCAACCCTTCCAAGTAGTACCTCCATTCTATGATGGAGTCGACCACAGCGTACAACTCCCGGTCGTGGGTCGGCCATCGCTGCTTCACTTCGTCGAGAGCCCTCGACCGGTATGCTATCGCGTATCTATTTCCGGCATCGTCCTCCTGCAGTAATACCGCTCCGATAGCGATGTTGGATGCATCCGTCGACACGATGAACGGCCGTTCGAAGTCCGGCAACCGCAGCACCGGCGCTTGCAGTAACGCTGTTTTCAACGCCTCGAAGGCCTGTTCGCAGTCGTTCGTCCAGACGAACCGGCTATTCTTGTGCGTGAGTCCGTGGAGCGGGGCCGCGATCCTGGAGAACCCCTCGACGAAGCGCCTGAAGAAGTTCGCAAAGCCCAGGAACCGGCGTAGAGAGTGCACATTAGACGGCCTCGCCGCATCTTTGATAGCTTCCGTTTTTGTAGGATCTACTTTTAATTGGCCATTACCCACAACGTGACCTAGAAACTGAATTTCGCTGGATGCAATTAGGCACTTACTGGGCTTGGCATATAGTTTGTTGGCTCGCAGGGCGGTGAACACCTCCCGCAGGTGACGGAGATGCTCCTCCTCGCTATTAGAGAATATCAATATGTCGTCGAGATACACGAAGCAGCAGCGTCCGATCTGTTTGCTCAAAACGCGATTCATCATGCGTTGGAACGTCGCGGGGGCATTGCATAGTCCCATTGGCATAGCGGTGAATTCATAACTGCCCAATGGTGTCCTGATCGCTGTTTTATGCACGTCGCTTTCCTTCACGCGGACCTGACTGAACCCACCGTTCAAGTCCAGTTTGCTCATGTATTTTGCGTCTTTCAATCTGTCCAACAAGTCATACATATTTGGCAATGTAGTCGCGTCTTTGGTAGTAATAGCGTTTAGTGCTCTCCAGTCGGAGACCATTCGCGGTTTG
>CAIKAS010000101.1 GCA_903825445.1 uncultured Acidobacteriia bacterium | reverse complement strand
CTGCGACGATTTATCCAGATCGGAACCGAACTGGGCGAAGGCCGCGAGTTCGCGATACTGGGCCAGATCGAGACGCAGAGGACCGGCCACCGAACGCATGGCCTTAATCTGCGCGCTGCCACCGACGCGGCTGACCGAAAGTCCCACGTTCACGGCGGGCCGAATGTTGGAGTTGAACAAATCGGCTTCCAGATAAATCTGACCGTCGGTGATGGAAATCACGTTGGTCGGAATGTAAGCAGAAACGTCGCCTGCCTGAGTTTCGATGAACGGAAGTGCGGTGAGAGATCCGCCGCCGAGTTCATCGTTCAGCTTTGCGGCGCGCTCCAGAAGGCGACTATGGAGATAGAACACGTCGCCAGGATAAGCCTCGCGGCCTGGCGGGCGGCGCAGCAGCAGAGAGATTTCGCGATACGCTGCCGCGTGCTTCGAAAGATCGTCATACACGCAGAGAGCGTGGCGGCCGTTATCGCGGAAGTATTCACCGATGGCGCAGCCGGAGAACGGCGCGAGATAAAGCATCGGAGCGGGATCGGAAGCGCTGGCGGACACGACAATCGTGTATTCCATGGCGCCGAAATCTTCCAGCGTTTTCACGACCTGCGCCACGGTAGAGCGCTTCTGCCCGATGGCGACGTAGATGCAAACGACATCGCCGCCCTTTTGATTCAGAATCGTATCGAGCGCGATTGCGGTCTTACCGGTCTGGCGATCGCCGATGATCAATTCACGCTGGCCTCGGCCAATCGGAATCATACCGTCGATGGCCTTGATGCCGGTCTGCAACGGCTGCTTCACCGGCTGACGGGCAACCACGCCCGGCGCGATGCGTTCAATGGGGTTGGACTGCGAACTGACAATCGGCCCTTTGCCATCGATGGGTCGGCCGAGAGCGTCAACCACGCGGCCAATCAGCGCATCGCCGACCGGAACCGACATGATCTTTCCGGTACGCCGAACGGGGTCGCCTTCGCGGATCTTCGAATATTCGCCGAGCAGCACCGAACCGACCTGATCTTCTTCAAGGTTCATGGCGATGCCGGAAACGCCGTGTTCGAACTCAATGAGTTCGCCTGCCATGACCTTTTCGAGACCATGAATACGCGCGATGCCGTCTCCAACGGAGATGACGGTTCCGACTTCGCTCACATCAATGGCGCGGTCGTAATTCTCAATCTCCTGCCGGAGGATGTTTGTTATCTCGTCTGCCCGAATCTGAGCCATATAATTTCGCTTCTAATCCCGATTTCTAATATCTTGTCGCTGCCAGGCTCTGGCGCATTTTCGCCAGTTGCCCGCGCACACTGCCGTCGTAAACGGTGGAACCCACGCGCGCTGTCACGCCGCCGATCAGTTCGGAATCGACCGAAATCTGAAGGCGAATTTCTCTGCCCGCGATCTTCGCCAGTTCGGCGGACAATCCTTCGCGCTGCGCATCGCTGAGAGCAAATGCCGATTTGACTTCCGCGCGTTCGAAGCCCATGCGATTGTCGAGTGCGGCGTCGAGCGCTTCAATCACCTCATGCAGTGCCGCCCAACGGCGGCGATCGCTCAACACGAGGAGAAAATTCACAATTACCCGATGCAGCCCCACGGCGCCGGCGATGGCTCGGATGACGACGCGCTTACGGGCCTTCGGAACGGCCGGAGAGGCAAGCACAGCCTGCAATTCCGGAACCGCGTTCGCGGATTCATAGAATGACCGCAACTGCGCAACGGCAATCGCTGGACCTACTTCGGAATTCCCAGAGATAACAACGTCGGCAAGCGCGTTGGCATAGCGATTCACGATGGTGGCGGAAATCATTTTCGGTCTGCGCCTCCAGCGATCTTATCCTTCGAATCTGAAAGGGTTGCTGAGCCGCGCGCGCCAGCAACCGGTAACGATAAACCGTTCTTCAGCACCCTGTTAGACATGTTGTGAACCACCCGGAGCGGAGTTGCCCAGCGCGTAACCCGCGATATCGGACGAGAAATTGTTCAGCAAAGTGGCCTGCACCGCGGGTGACATGCCGGCGCGAACTTTCTGTTCGGCAAGATCCATGGCAAGTTTGGCCGCATAGTGGCGCAATTCGAGGCGAGTTTGCTTGCCAATGGACACGATTTCCATGGCGGTGTGCTGTTCGATGCGGCTGATTTCGTGGTCGGCGTCGCGACGAATTCGATCCGCTTCCTTTTCCAGATCGGCGTGAGCGGCGACTCGCAATTCAGCGACTACGCGATCCAGGTTGGCTATCCGGGCCTGTACCGCGGCGGAGCGGACTTCCGCTTCGGCCTTTGCTTTTTCCCCGGCTTCCAGCCCTTCGCGAATCTGTTGCGACCGCGCTGCCAGCAGCGGCGCTCCGTGCTTCTTAATCAGGTAACCGAGCAGGCCTGCCAGAATGAAAAAATTCGGCCATTTCCAGAGCTCGTTGACTTCTTCCGCGAGCATCATCAGGAAGGCCCTCCCGGTCTGACGCGACTGCCAAGCATGGATGCCGCAATTTCAGAAGCAAGACGGTCGCTCTGCTCGCCCAGCCCGGCTCGGGCCTCAGCGGCCTCCACGGCCATTGACTGGCGGACGGCAGCAAGAGTCGAATCTGAAGTGGCTTTCGCGGAATGCGTACGGGCCGATTGTTCGGCGTGCAGATTACGCAGGAATTCAGCCTGTTCGGCGTAGATTTCAGCGCGGGCCTTTTCGAGCGCTGCTTCGTACGCGGCGACCTTGGAATCGGCGGCCTGAAGTCCCGCTTCGGCGGCCTGACGCGCGCCTTCCGTTAGGCGGAAGCGTTCGGCCAAAACGGCTTCGAGCGGTTTGAGGTAGAACTGCTTGACGAAAAACGCGAGAATCAATACGATTATCGACGTCGGCAGGGCATTCAACACAATTCCGCCTAAGTCGTGTAAAAGTTTATCCATGAGAAGAGGAAACTACGGAACCCCAAAACGGGCAATCTTTACGTTACCATATGGCCTCTTTTTGGACAAAATCGTACAGCCAAATGTAGTCCGGAACGGACGTCCGGGGCGTTCCAGACGGGCAGACGCCGGGGAGCAAAAGCTCAGTGCTCACGGTCGGGCTACGCAGACGGAACGGCGGGAAGGTCAATTAACACGCGGGTACCGACACCGGGCTTGCTCTCGATCACCATACTGAAATCGTGGTCATAGATCACCTGCAGGCGTTCTCGCACATTATTGACTCCAATTCCCGCGCCACCCGCACCACTGGATGCCGTTGGTTTCACTTCCGGGATACCAACGCCGTCGTCCTGCACTTCAATCGAAAGGCGTTCGCGGGAGCGGCGGGCGCGAAGCGTGATGGTCCCGCCGTCGATTTTGTCGGCGATGCCGTGTTTGATCGAATTCTCCACCAGCGGCTGGAGCAGCATGCTGGGGACCTGGATATCGGCAGTGGCGGGGTCTATCTCGCGAATGACCCGCAGTTTGTCGCCAAATCGTTCGAGTTCGATGGCGAGATAGTCGTCGATAAATTCGAGTTCGTCGCGCAAGGGCGAAAAGTGATCCTGGCTGCGAAGTCGCCTGCGCATGATACGTGAGAGACGGACGACCATCGCCCGCGCGCGCTCGGGATTGATACGGATCAGGGATGCAATGGAATTCAGGGTGTTGAAAAGGAAGTGCGGGTTGATCTGGCTGGACAGGGTCTCAAGGCGGGCGGAAAGAAGCAGCCGAGACTGTTCTTCGAGACGGACCTCATTGCGTGTACTGTTCCATACCTTGATGGGAATTGTGATGCAGAAGTACGTGGAGGCGTAAGCAGCCAGCAGGAGCCATGGATCGTCGCCCCAGGTGGCCACGGCGAAGAGGTGCTTGCCGCCAAATTCGGGGGCGAGAGCTTGTCGAAAGAACTCGGCTGCCAGTACCGCGACGGAGAACCAGGCGTGAAACATGGCGCTGCGCAGTTCCCTGCCCGGCTCGAAGATGCGGTAGAGGTTGACATCGGGAAACGGCGAGAATCGCCACACGTCGTCGGGATTCGAGGCGGAGTCGCGCAGCAGACCTCCACCAAGACCGGCGGCAGCGTAGAAAGGCAGCGCCATATATTCACCATTAGCGGCGGCAGGGATGGCTAGCAGCAGACCGGTGAGCATGCCGCTCACGTAGCCCCCCATCAGGCCGGCGAGGAGTGCGCCTTCGAGGCAGAGATCGAGAGCGTCGTATCCGGGCGAAAGGATACGGATGATTT
>CAIKAS010000100.1 GCA_903825445.1 uncultured Acidobacteriia bacterium | reverse complement strand
GCCCAACTCGAGGGCCAGGTCGCGCAGGAGATCGTACGTGAGCATCAAGTAGTCTTTCCCTTCCTCGCGGAAAGGCATGAAGCGGTGCACCAACTCCAGGCGACGGTCGAACTCCACCGCCTGGGCGGGTGAAAGCTGATTACGCAATTTAGCGGCCTGTGTGGCGGAGACTTCGCTACCGTGCCGGAAGCGTTCGAGAGGCGGTTCTCCCGTGGCGAGGCGGGCTGCCATTTCGCGAAGCTGATCGGGCTGCTCGCGCCAGCGCGGCGTGGCCAGGTCGAATTCCCCCGGACCCCTGTGTCCATGCGCGGCGAGCCATGACTCCAGAGTTCGTTTGCCATTGGCCACTTCGAACAATTCCGCGTTGGCTATTACCGTGTAATCCGGCTTGCCGCCAGCAGCAATGAGCCGTTGCAGGGCGTCCGCATGCTCATCCCAAAAATTCTCGTGCAGAAAAGTTTCGAGCTCACCCCACACCATGCCGCAGATCAGGCTGGGCAGCAGGGTCTCCGGACCGAATACGTCCAGCACCTGTTTTTCACGCTCCTGCCAGAGTGCGATCAGTTCTTCCGACGAAAGCGCGGAGAGGTTCTGCTTACGCGAGCGCGCAACCCAAGCCTTAATTTCCGGAGCGATCTTATCGCGAAAATCCGTGTCGGCGCTTTCCGAAAGTGTTCGGATGGTCGCGCTCGCGCGTCCGAGCAAACCTGCGGCCTTCATTTTTGTCGAAAACGAACCACAGGGTATGGAGGGCGGCTTCTGGGAGGCGTCGGGATCGCCGACCAGTTGTTGTAAGTCGTACGCAAACGGAAAATTCTCGCAAAACATTTGCGGCGAGCGCGTGACATCCATGTAGACGCGACCAGCGATGAGATCGAGGAAACCCTCGTGATCGACTGCGGGAGAGGGCTGAAATCCGGCCCGGCGGTACATGGCACCGAAGCCACCCGAACCGGACATGAAGGGCTGGATTACGCTCCACGTGAGCGTGGTCGGATGCGGCAGGGTTTCGGCCAGATTGTGCAGCGCCCATGGCCCGCGGCCAGCGGCAATCTCATGCCGCAAATGCTCGCGGGTGAGACTTACGACTTCCTGCCGGGCCTCAATCTCTCGCTGCGTGGTGATCGGACGCGACTGCAGCAAGTACAACTTGCCATCGCGGATGGCCCATTCGATGTCTTGCGGAGTGGTGAAGAAATCCTCGGCTTGCTTACCGAGCAGCCACAAGCTGTGAACGTCACGACTGTTGAGGCAGGCTTGTTTCCTGCGCGATTCCTCGACTGGCCTCTCGCCTGCGACCCCCGCCGAGATATAAACCGTCTTATCGGCGATGGAAGCCGAGAGCACGCGGCCGGTAGCGGCGTCGAGACGCAGAACATCCGGCTGCACATGGCCACCGACAACGGTCTCACCCAAACCCCAGTTGGCGTCGATCAGCATCTCCTTGCGACCGCCGCCGCTGGGATCCGCCGTAAAGAGGACGCCAGCCACATCCGCAGGAACCAGGCGCTGCACGACTACCGCCATCGCAACTACGGTCTGATCGATCCCGTGCTCATGCAGATAAGCGCGAATGCGCTCGGTATGGAGACTTGCCCAGCACTTCCGTACGGCTTCGATTACGGCATCGTCTCCACTGACATCGAGGAAGGTTTCGCACTGGCCCGCCATGGAGGCCGCGGCCAAGTCTTCGGCAGTCGCGGAAGAACGAACTGCTACCGGTCCGCCGCCCATCTCTTCATAGCGGTAGCGGATTTCTTCTTCGACCTCTAGTGGAACCTCCGCTTCGCCGCCGGATTCGGGGTGCGGGGTGTAGGCCAGGCGATAAGCGTGGGTGTTGACGACGAAACCGCCGGGCACCTGAAAACCCGCACGAATCAGGCGTCCAAGACTGGCTCCCTTACCGCCAACCAGCGCGGTGTCACGGCAGTCTACAAGGGCGCGGGTGAATTTTCTGGACGCGATCATTTTGCGCCCTCCGTGCCCACCAAGGCTCGCAGGCCGCCGGTTTCGCTGCCGACGATGATCCGATTACCGAATATTTGCGGTGACGAAAGAGACAAGCCGTTGCCGGGTTTCTTCTGATCGTTGAGATAAACCTTTTCGAGCAGCTTGCCGGTGGAGGCAGCGAAGGCCGCGAGATAGCCGTCGTTGCTGACCATATACGCCCGGTCCTTCGTAAGAGCTCCGCCGACCAGCACCGGGGCCGTTCCGCTCACACGGGATCGCCACAAGACATGGCCATCTGACATTGCGAGGGCGGCCACTTCGCCCGTGCGCAGCGGGCAGATCATCATGGCGTCACGCACAACGATGCGCCCCAGGACAGAATCCTCAAGCTTCGTTTGCCAGACAATTTGGCCGGTTTTGAGATTCAGAGCGACGACCAGGCCCTGCGGATTCTTGTCGGAATGAACCATATCGCCGTTGCCGCCTCCGACGATCACAAGTTCGCCCGCCAGCGTGACCGGTGCGGTGATCGGATAAGCGAGCGGGGTCCGCCAGACGATGCGGTTCAGTTTCTGCGCCTGCAGGTCATCGTCGGAAACACTGCGCAGTGCCACGACGGCCTGGCCGTTAAAGCCGCTGCCAATGTAAACGGTCCCGGTCGAATCGATCGCAGGAGAGCTTTCGGGATCGTTCACGGCCTGTTTCCAGAGCTGCTTGCCGTCTGAGATGCGCACGGCGAATACAAAGCCGGGGTCACCCACGGCCTTGCCATCATTGCCCTCGATCGCGCCGGCCCCTACGACGGCCATGTCCCCGAAAATGGCGGGGGACGACTCGATATGGAGCGGAGTTTTCACGGCCCAGTGCAATTTGCCAGTGGCGGTTTCAAAGCAGAGCAGCGAACTATTGCGGTCCTGATGCAGGCCCTGTCCGATGACTATGTACTTGCCGTCTGCAGTTACCGCGGGCGAGCTGAAGAATGGCGGTAAGGCTTGTTTGTCTAACTCGGTCACCTGCCAGATCGGCTTTCCGGTGTCGAAATCAAGACTGGCCAAAAGGCCGGTATAGCCGCCGAGGTCTGTTTGATTGGCGGAAACGTAGATGCGCTTGCCAACGATGGCGGGCGCACCGAGGAACAGCCCTTCTTCCGGCTGAAAACTCCAGAGGGGCGTTAGTCCGGCAGGGGAAGTGCCAGCATCGGAGGACACTCGTGAAGATGCCGGCTTGGTTAGCGATGGAGCACTGGCCAGAGCTGCGTTGGCCAGCAGGGTTTCTTGCGGAACGGAATTGGTGGACGCCGGATCAGTCGCAGGAATTTCCGATGCGGTGACTGGCTGGTGCAATTTTTCCTGCGCGATCAGGTCTTCGGCCACTTTCGCCCAATCGATCTGACCAGTAGGAAGCGTACCCGCTCGGGCCGTTCGGGATAAAGGAGCCGGGCGCAACAGGGGAATTCCGACGAATAGAACGAGCGCGAACGACGCTGTGACTGCGGAAACCAGTCGCCAGCGGAGCCGCAGGAATTGGCCCAGCGCTTTTGGGTTGAATGCTACCGCTGCGATGTTCGCCAGGAAAGCCATGATCGTGGGAAACAGGGCTGCACCGGTATTGATGATGATCGGAACCACCGCGAGATCACGTACAGGCGAGCGACCCGGGTGCTGGCTGGCAGGCAAATCCAGCTCGCGAAGGAGTGCCCGCTCCAAACCTGGCTTTGAAGCCTGGCTCGCGGCTGTTTCTGGTTTGAGAACGGCTAAAATTCCGGCAATCGAGAGGAGCAAAAAGGCGCACAGGAGCAGGCAATTGCGCTTATTGTTTCGGTCGGAAGTGCCGCGGACCCGGCTGGACGAGGCCGGTCTGTTCAAGGACGCAATGTTCACAGAAGTATGTTCCCGTTGTATTACAGATTGGTTACAGTATCTCTTATCGAGAAAGCGCGGAACGTTAACTTTTGTAAGGAGAACGTTATGGTTTGTAAGGACGTGCCAGTTTGCGCTCTATCCGGCGGGTGTGACAAACTGGGCGCTTAATGCTTGATGCGGTGACCACCATAATGGGGCCGGGGCGCGAGGTGGATCCGGGCCTCTATAACGCCGATCTTGCGCCGGTACCGCCCGGTAAGCGTACCTGGAAAGTCTACGACTACGCTTCTCTTTGGGTTGCCATGAGCGTCTGCATCCCGACGTACATGCTGGCATCCGGGCTGATCGCGGGCGGCATGAACTGGTGGCAGGCGGTGGGGACGATTCTGCTCGGCAACCTGATTGTCTTGGTTCCGATGTTGCTTAACGCGCATGCGGGGACAAAGTACGGGATTCCATTTCCAGTGCTGGTGCGGTCTTCGTTCGGCGTGCGAGGAGCGAACGTGCCGGCGCTTCTTCGCGCTCTGGTCGCATGCGGGTGGTTTGGAATTCAGACCTGGATCGGCGGACAGGCCATCGCCTCCATGCTGCGCGTAGTGTGGCCGGGAGCCGCCGTTCACCCGGAAACGACGTGGATCTGCTTTTTTTCGTTTTGGCTGCTCAATATGTTAGTGATCTGGAGAGGGATCGATACGATTCGTCTGCTGGAAGGGATCGCGGCGCCTCTGATGCTGGGGGTGGGGCTTCTGCTGCTCTGGTGGATAACAAATAAGGCTGGCGGCCTGGGACCTGTATTCAGCGCCCCGGCAAAGTTCCACAGCAATGCGGAGTTCTTTCGCTTCTTCGTCCCGTCACTTACGGGGATGGTCGGATTTTGGTCTACGGTCGCGCTCAATATTCCGGATTTCACGCGATACGCCGAGAACCAGCGCGCGCAGGCGCTTGGGCAAACGCTGGGATTGCCGCTGGCGATGACTGTGTATTCCTTCATCGGCGTGGCTGTCACATCGGCATCTGCTGTGCTCTTCGGCGCGCCGATCTGGGATCCGGTCGCGCTGATCGGGCGGTTCAATCAGCCCGCCGTCGCGCTGATTGCTTTGATTGCAATTCTGATTGCAACGCTGAACACCAATGTTGCGGCAAACGTGGTTTCTCCTTCGAACGATTTCTCGAATCTGAATCCACGGCTGATCTCGTTCCGGACGGGCGGGCTAATCACTGGCGTCATCGGAGTCCTGCTGATGCCGTGGAAACTGATGAGCAGCTACGGCTCTTACATCACTGGCTGGCTGGTTGGTTATTCCGGATTACTCGGACCGGTGGCTGGCATCATGATTGCGGATTATTTCATCGTGCGGCGGCGTTCCCTGCGGGTGGGCGATCTTTATGTGCGAGGAGGAGCTTACGAATTCCAGCGCGGATTCAATCCGCGAGCCGTCTGGAGTCTCCTGGTCGGCATCTTTGTTGCGCTGATTGGTTTGGTTGTGCCCAGTCTTGGCTGGCTCTATAGCTATGCCTGGTTTGTCGGGTTTGCCGTTTCCGCCATCGTCTATATTGTGTTGATGAAGGGTGAGGCGGATGCCGAATAGCGGTTCACGCGGCACTTTGGCGGAGCAATTGCCGCCGCTCACGGAACATGAGGCGTTGGTAGAGGCTAACCGGTGCCTCTACTGCTATGACGCGCCGTGCACGCACGCTTGCCCGACTCATATTGACATTCCACGCTTCATCAAGAAGATATCCACTGAGAACGTCACCGGATCGGCAAGGACTATCCTGGAATCGAATTTGATTGGGGCCACATGCGCGCGGGTTTGCCCGGTGGAAGAACTCTGCGAAGGCGCCTGTGTTCTGAATGCTGAACACAAGCCAATCATGATCGGGCGGCTGCAGCGCTATGCGATGGATTACGTCTATGACCGGCATATCGAAGTCATTCACCCAGCGCCAGCAACGGGGAAGCGCGTGGCGGTGATCGGGGCTGGTCCGGCGGGGCTTTCGTGCGCGGGAGAACTGGCTCGGCGCGGCCACGACGTGACGGTTTTCGACAGGCGCGAGCTTGGGGGTGGGCTATCGACTTACGGGATCATCGTGCTTCGCGAGCCGGTGCCGGTGGCGCTGGCTGAAGTGGAAATGATCTCGCGGCTGGGGGTGACGTTTAAGACCGGCGTGGACGTGTCCGGACCTGTCCCCGATTGTGACGCGGTGTTCGTGGCCACGGGGTTGGGTGAATCGCCTTCGCTGGGAATACCGGGGGAGGAATTAGTCTCTGATGGACTTGCCGTCATTGAGAAGAGCAAGATAGATCCGCAGAATCTCAGGATTGGGAAACGTGTGGTTGTGATCGGAGCTGGCAATACGGCGGTCGATTGCGCGACTGTCGCCAAGCGGGCAGGCGCGGACAGGGTGACAATGGTTTATCGCCGCACGGAACGCGAGATGAGCGCTTACGCCCACGAATACGACTTCGTAAAGAAGGAAGGCGTTGAATTCGAATTCCTTGCGCAGCCGGTTGCGGCGTTGGCGGAGAATGGCCAACTGACTGGCCTCGAATGTATACGGATGGCCCTCGGGAACGCGGATTCGTCTGGCCGGGCCACTCCTTTACCGATTGAGGGATCGAATTTTGTGATCCCGGCGGACATGATTATCAAGGCCATCGGGCAACAGAAGACTTCGATTGCTACGGTACTGGGGCTTGAAACTGAAGGCGGCTTTATTAAGGTGACGGACTCCCTTGAAACGAGTGTTCCTGGGGTTTACGCGGGCGGAGACTGCATTCGTTTAAAAGGCGCCGCATCGACCGTCATGGCCGTACAGGACGGGAAGAACGCGGCAGCGGCAATTCACCAGAGGCTGATGTCCCATGGCTGATTTGAGCACCACGTTCGCGGGAATTAAATCTCCCAATCCATTCTGGCTGGCGTCGGCACCGCCTGCGAACTCCGGGGCTCAGGTCCATCGCGCTTTCGAATACGGATGGGGCGGCGCGGTGTGGAAGACCATCGGCCCGCCGGTTCTGAACGTATCTAACCGGTATGGATCATGGAACTTCGGCTCGCAGAAAATGCTGGGGATCAACAACGTCGAGTTGATTTCCGACCGCCCTCTGGAAGTGAATCTGCGTGAGATCCGGGATGTGAAGCGCGCGTGGCCGGATCGCGCGGTGATCGTGTCCGCGATGGTGGAATCGAGCGCCGAGGCATGGCACGAAATCGTCCGCAGGATCGAAGACACGGGCGCCGATGGAATTGAGCTGAACTATGGCTGCCCACACGGGATGAGCGAGCGCGGCATGGGCGCGGCGGTTGGCCAGGTTCCGGAGTATTGCGAGCAGATTACGGGTTGGGTGAAGAGTGCGGCGAAGATTCCCGTGATCGTGAAACTAACGCCGAACATCACGAACATCGCGCTTTCGGCACGGGCTGCACTGGCGGGCGGGGCGGATGCGGTGTCACTGATTAACACGATCAACTCGATTACGGGGATCGACCTTGACACGTTGGAGATCACACCCAGCATCGGCGGAAAGGGCGGGCATGGAGGCTATGCGGGTCCGGCGGTGAAGCCGATTGCGCTCAATATGCTTGCCGCGCTCGGCACCGATGAAGCCGTCTGCAAAGCCGGGAAACCGATCTCCGGCATGGGCGGGATTACCACTTGGCGCGATGCGGCGGAATTTCTGCTGCTCGGCGCGACAAGCCTGCAAGTTTGCACGGCCGTGATGCATTACGGCTTCCGAATCGTGGAAGATCTTTGCGACGGCCTTTCGGGCTGGATGGATTCGAAGGGATTCGCCACGATTGAGGATTTTCGCGGGAAGAGCGTGCGGCATATTTCAGAGTTCAAGAATTTCGACTTGTCTTTCCGTGCTGTGGCGCGAATTGACGCTGCACGCTGCATCAAGTGCAACCTGTGCTACGTGGCTTGCAACGATACCGCGCATCAGTGCATCGATCTTATCTCGGCGAGCGGTGAAAAGGCTGCTCCGTACGCCTACCCAACAGAGTCGAACGGAAAGCATGACGCGGTTCATCTACGGCCTCAGCCGCAAGTCCGCGAAGAAGACTGCGTGGGTTGTCGTCTCTGCCATAACATCTGCCCGGTGGAGGATTGCATCGAAATGGCTGAACTTCCGCCACGTTATAAATCGGTCACGTGGGATGAGCTTTCGGCGACAAGGCCGGAGGTGACACAGGACTGGGAGGAGATGCAGCGCTATCGCGATGAGCGCGGCATCCATATTCACTGAGATATGCCCCTGCTGATTCAAAATGGCGAGATTATTACGGCAGACTCGCGAACCCGCGCGGATATCCTCGTTGAGGGTGAGACGATTTCGCGAATTGGCACGAAGCTTGAGGCGCCGCCGGGAACGGAGGTGATCGATGCCGCGGGCAAGTACGTGTTTCCTGGCTTCATCGATCCGCACGTCCATATTTATCTGCCTTTCATGGCGACATACGCCAAAGATACGCAAGAGACCGCGAGCATTGCGGCGCTGGTGGGCGGTACTACTACGTGGATCGAAATGTGCTGTCCGTCGCGCGTGGACGATGCGCTGGAGAGCTATCGGCTCTGGAAATCTAAAGCTGAAGGCAACGGCGCCTGCGATTACTCGTTTCACATGTCGGTGACGAAGTTTGACGACCAGACCGAAGGCCAGCTTCGGGAGATTGTGGCGGACGGAATCGGCTCGTTCAAGATCTTTTTGGCGTATAAGAACTTCTTTGGTGTCGACGACGGCGAGATGTACCGGACGCTCACGCTGGCCAGAAAGCTGGGAGTGATCGTCACGGCGCATTGCGAGAATGCGGAGCTCGTTGCCCGGTTGCAGCAGGAATTGATCGCACAGGGCAAAACGGGACCCGAATGGCACGAGCCAAGCCGTCCTGAATCCGTGGAAGCTGAGGGAACGCACCGGTTCTCAACTTTCCTTGCGGCGACCGGCGCCGCGGGTTACGTCGTCCATCTTTCCTGCGAGCCTGCGCTTCGCACAGCGACACGGGCCAAGGAGAGCGGGACGAAGCTGTGGGTGGAATCGGTAATTCCACACTTCATGCTGGACAAATCCTACGCCGAGCGGCCGGGAGTGGAAGGGATGAAGCACGTAATGTCTCCACCGCTGCGCGATAAACGCAATCATAAGATCCTGTGGGATGCGCTGGCGGCGGGTTTGATCGATACTGTCGGTACCGACCATTGCCCCTTCGATACAAGCCAGAAACTTTTGGGGAGGGACACGTTTACGCAGATCCCGAACGGCATACCCGGCGTTGAGGAACGCGTGAATCTGCTTTATACATACGGAGTGAGCAGGGGAGGTCTGGATATACACCGTTTTGTAGATGCCGCGAGTACGAAGCCGGCCAAACTGTTCGGACTCTTCCCTCGTAAAGGGACGATCGCGGTGGGAAGTGATGCCGACCTGGTAGTCTACGACCCGGCCTATAGGGGCGTTATTTCGGCGCGTGCGCAGCATGTGAACAACGACTACAACGGCTTTGAAGGAATGGAAATCGATGGCCGGCCTTCCGTAGTCACCGTGCGGGGCAAGGTGCAGGTGAGAGACGGCAAGTTTGTGGGTGACCGGCGGCATGGACAATTTTTGAAGCGGGAACCCAATCACTTCCAATGAGCATAAATCCAAAACGAACGATTCGGGAGTTGAAGGAACTCAGGGAACTGACTGCCGATGCGAACGGCGCGCAACGTTTGGCATGGAGCGACACGTGGCTGAAGGCGCGTGGCTGGTTTGAAACGAAACTGGCTGGATTGCCGGTGGAGCACCATTTGGATGCGGCCGGAAATCGGTGGCTGACACTGCGCGGCGAGTCGCCCAGGGCGCTGCTGATCGGCAGCCATCTCGACTCCGTACCGAACGGAGGCTGGCTCGATGGTTGTCTGGGAGAACTGGCTGGCCTGGAAATTCTTCGGCGTTTTGCCGACGAATTCGATGGGAGGCCTCCGGTCACGATCCGACTGGTGGACTGGGCCGATGAGGAAGGCGCGCGGTTCGGACGAAGCCTGCTGGGATCTTCTGCCTTCGCCGGTACCGACAGCATTGAAGCAGATCGCGGGCGCACGGACAAAGATGGCATCCGGCTCGACGCGGCTCTACGGCGATGCGGAGTGGATATCGACCGTTTCCCTGCGGCCAGGCGCGAGAGGGAAAACGCGGCAGCATATCTGGAACTGCATATCGAACAGGGGCCGGTGCTCGAAAGTCTCGGCCTGCCGCTGGGAGTTGTTCTGGGCACGAAGGGTGTAGAGCGCCACGCCATCACGTTCCATGGTCAGGAGGCTCATTCCGGTTCGACTCCGATGAATGCCAGGCGCGACGCGCTGGCGGCGGCGGCGAAACTCGCACTTGAGATCCGCAACATCGCTGGCAGACATTCGGATGCGGTTTGCACCATGGGCAGCGTAAAGACGTTTCCGGGCATTGTGACTGCTGTGGTGGGGCGTTGTGAAGCGACCCTGGATCAGCGCGACCTGGACGCGGCGATTCTGGCGCAAATGTATCGGGAAGCGCGCGAGGCGGGTGAGCGGTTTGCCGCTGAAGAAGGCTGTAGCGTCGAGTGGGCGAAGATCTGGAATATCGAGCCCGTGCCGTTTCATACCGACCTGGTTGAACTGTGCGAAGCGGCGGTACGGGAGACTGTCGGTTCGGCGATACGTCTGCCATCCGGCCCGTTGCATGACGCGGCGGAAGTTGCGCGCGCAGGCATCCCGACCGTAATGATGTTCGTGCAATCGCTCCGCGGCATCAGCCACAACAAGATCGAAGACACAAAAGAAGAACATCTGGAACTGGCGGTTGCGGCGCTGGACCGACTGGCGTCGAAGACGGCGGAATGGATTTTGAGGAGTTAAAAGTATGGCTACAATCGCGTCGGATATCAGCATCAAGCGGGTGAGCCACTGGATAGATGGCAAAGTGACGGCCTCGGAATCGGGACGTGCTGGTACGGTCTGGAATCCCGCGACTGGCGAAGCGGCGAGCCAAGTGGATTACGCAGATGCGCGCGAGGTCGATTTAGCGGTGGAGCGTGCGAAGGCAGCGTTCCCCGAATGGCGCGCGACTCCCCTGTCACGGCGCGCAGAGACGATGTTTCGACTACGTGAACTGGTGGACGCGAACCGACGCGAGATCGCGGCCCTGATCACGCTTGAACACGGCAAGACGCAGGCGGACGCAATGGGCGAGGTGGCGCGCGGGCTGGAGAATATCGAATTCGCGTGCGGGATTCCGAATCTGCTCAAGGGCGGCTTTTCAGAACAGGTGAGCCGCGGACTGGATGTTTACCAGATCAAACAACCGCTTGGAGTGGTGGCCGGAATCACGCCGTTCAATTTTCCGGCGATGGTGCCGATGTGGATGTTTCCGAATGCCATTGCCTGCGGGAACACGTTTGTCCTGAAACCTTCGGAGAAGGATCCTTCAGTGAACCTGTTGCTGGCCGAACTGCTGAAGAAGGCGGGCGTG
>CAIKAS010000099.1 GCA_903825445.1 uncultured Acidobacteriia bacterium | reverse complement strand
GACGTGTGCTCTTCCGATCTGGAATCGGTATTGCGGAAGGGCATGGGGAAGCTTTCGCCGTTGTACCATGCGTCGAACTGATCCTTATAGTGCCAACTGGCGCGGTTGCCGGATTCGCCGATCGTCAGATTCCACAGCGAATTATCCCAATTACCCACCGTAAAATTCATTCGTTCGCTCGGTCCCAGACGCCCGTTCATTTGCTTGATAGTCGTGATCCCGCCGCTTGCGGGCAAGGGGCCCACGTTGAACCAGCTGCCAATCCAAGGCAGTTCTCCACCCACGGGATTCTTGATATCGATGTAGAGCGCCTTGCCCCATTTCCACCCAGTCGGATTCGTGCCCTGCATGCGCTGGCCTTCGTTCATCGCGTCGGCGAAGGAGTGTAACAGCAGCGCATTGTAGTCCGGGAACCAGTCCGCAGGCTGGTCGCGTAAGAGCTTTTCGATTACCGCGGGAGAGATTTCGGCATCATACGCTGCGCCGCTGCCCTCCGAGGCGCGTTCCGCCACCGACTTCCGCAGGTACTGGCCAATCAGCGACGCAATGAGCGGGGCGGCCTGATCCTGATCCATTTGCCCGTCCCACTTTCGAAGTACACTGATGGCGTCATTCAGCGGTCCGGTAACCGCGCCGCGTTTGTCGTAAGCCTCTACAGTGCGTTGCGCAAGATAGCGGTGGAAAGCACTGTAAACGTCCTTCTGTATGCGCAGCGTGTCCTGCGGCTTCAGTTTTCCGCCGGACGCCCGCAGCAGGTTCAGAATCTGGTCGGTGCGGTCACGTGGTGCAAAGCTGCCACTGACCGGATAAGCATAATTCGAGGGAAACGGATTAGCGTTCGCAGAGGCAATGATTCCCTCTGGTGGATTGAAACTTTGCGGCAGATCGTCGAAGGGAATGTAGCCGTCCCACTCGTTCTGTCCCGTTGAACCGTCGAGGGGGATGCCCGCCGCAAAGTGCCGGATCGGCAACTTACCGGCGGCGTGGTACCCGATGTTGCCGTCGACGTCGGCATAAACAAAGTTCTGGCCGGGGCCGCCGTAACGCGAGATCGCGTGCCTGAACTCATCCCAGTTGCGGGCGCGATCCACATCGAGAAAAACAAATTGGAAGACACCTGGCTCGTAAGCGGTCCAGCGAAGAGCGAAGGTGGCGGATTTGGATTGTTCGAAAACGGGGCCGTGACGCGTCACCCAGAGGAGCGTTTCCTCGGGCACCCGACCTTTGATGGCGATGATCTCACGTTCCGCGCGCGCCTGTTCCACCTTTCCGGCGTAGGCGTAGCGACCGGTGCGGGGGTCCATTTTTTCGGAGTAGATATCGTCCACATCGAACCCGAGATTGGTTTCCCCCCACGCAATTCTGTCATTATGTCCGGATATCACGCCAGGGACTCCAGGCAGGGCTACGCCTTCGACGTTCATCCCTGGAGAATCTTTCGTACCCTGAACTTCCAGCTGCACGGCATGCCAGATGCCGGGAATGCTGAATTCCAGATGCATGTCGTTCGAAAGCAGCGGTTTTCCGTCCGCCGTGTGGGTGCCGGCGACCACCCAGGCGTTAGAACCGGGCACAGGTGCGCCTGTCGAAAGCGTGGAAGGTGTCGCTGGCGCCAATGGCGCAGAGGGTCCGGAAAACAGAAAGTTGACTTTATCCGGTTCGCCGGTCGTCATCATCCGACCTTTCTCAAGCTTCCGTTTCCAGGAGCTGGCGAGCGAGCGATACATATTGAGGCCGATCAGCAGAGAGTCGGTCACACTCCAGGCGCGGGGTTCGTAGCGGAGCGCCGTGAACTCGAATCCATAGCGACCACCGAGGGCTCCGTGATGCGATTCAATGTAAGCGTTCACTCCGCGGGCATAGGCAGCCATAGCGCTCTTGTCGGTGTCGGACAGGGTGGAGTATATTTGTTCGGCGGTACGGCGAAGGCGGAGCCGGCGAGATTCGCGATCGGATTCCAGCGTGGCTGGCCCAAATACTTCGGAGAGCTCACCGGCCGCCAAACGCCGCATCACGTCCATTTGAAATATCCGGTCTTCGGCGGTAACGTAGCCCTGCACGAAAAGCGCATCCTCAAGGGTTTTCGCCCTCACATGGGGGATGCCGAGGTCGTCACGACTGACGTCCACTTGTTGCGATACCAACGTGGCAATGGATCCTGAGGTCTGGGGAAGCGCCCGGTAGAAAACCCAGTAGAAGACGATGGCGCCTGAGAGGCAGGCAATGGCGATGAGAGCGTTAACGATAGGGAGAATACGGCGCACTACTCTTGATTGTAGCGGCGGAGGCTGGCTGCATAGTGACGCCGCAGGCAGACTGCGCGGTACAGGGCGAAATGCGGCGAACAGGCTGCGAGGGCGGCATGTCGCGCGACGAGAGATTTCAGTAATGGTAGAGCTCGGCCAGATCCATATATTGGCGCCCCCAGTCGCGGGCGCGCCGCACCAATTCCGGGCTGACTCCGCCAGCGAGGAATTCCGCCGCCGACTCCCAAACCCGTCCGCCGGCAACACCTTGCAGGTTTTCCGGTAACCGGTAGCTGTTCGCCGGCATCCCAAGCTGGAACCAGGCTGCGGGCGGGTACAGCAGCGTTTTATCCAGCCACGCGGAGAGAAAAGACTCCGTGATTTCTCGTTTTATTTCCGACGGAAGCGGCGTGAACGCGGGAAGCCAGTCACGCGCCACCATGATCCGCGGATCGATGTTGCTTTCGGGACGCCATCCTTCATTGCGGTTTTCTGGTCCCGAGTTCGGATCGCTCGATTGCATGGCTTTGATTACGGCCACGAGCAGACGGCCCGGTTCCGCTCTGCCGCTCAACTTTTGTAAATTCTGAATGTGTGCGGCCAGATAGATCCAATCCAACGGATACTTGCCGGAGTGCCGGTGTCCGCCGCTATTGAGGACAACCTGTAGTTCATACCATGCGTTATTGAAATATTCATCAGTCAGAGCATTGCCACTCATACCATTCGCGTTGTCCGGAATACCCGCCTCTGCGGGGGCGGTCGCTGCCGCTACCGCGTTGGGCCATGCGCGCATTCCGACGCCGGACGCGGCGCGCTCCTCCAACCCGAACTGCTGAGTGATCTCCCACGTTTTCACGAGTTGCCACAACTCTGCGGAGTACAGTTCTTCGGATGACCGGGGAGACCACTTCTTCGAGCTGGAATCCGAGATCGGCGCCAGGAAGCGACTGCGGGCCCGGATCCAGCTTGCGAAGAATGTGGACGCGTTGGTCCCGGGACCGAGATTCTTGTCGCCGACGTTCCGATACATCTGCGCAAATTCACTCTTGTTAAAGCGCGCGCCCCAAACGTCGGCGGGAAAAACATGGGGGAGCCAGTGGTTCCAGTCCGGCAGCGGAAGCGCAATCGGAATCTCCAGAGGATTGAGGTTCCCATCAGGATCGAATGCCGCGGGCGTGATCATCAGACTGCCCCGGAATCCAAATATGTAAGGCAGGGTATCGATGTCGTCCTTGAGAATCGCTCCCAGCCCTGCGCCTGCCGCCCACGTTGGAACCGGTTTCTCATTCACCCCAGGACCGGGCTGATACGGCGGATTCCACGGTCGTCCAGGGTGAACTACGTCGAGACTGCGGATGTAACTGGCGATCTGTGTACCTTCCAGTTCGGACAGCCCGTGGAACTGCGAACGGGCAATAATTGAGGCGTTTGAGTAATTGAAATACTTCAGATCGCGCCCATCCTGCGCATGGCAATCGGAACACCTGGCCCCGATGGGGCGCGCGCCGGGAAGACCGTTCGCTTTAAGTTGCCCGCTACGCCAGAGCCGCTCACCGGCGGCGACGTTTGCCGGATCCGGAAATGGTGGCTGCCATACGTCAGGATCTTCATCGACGAACGTGTCTTCCGCGGCGATCACCACACCGTCGGCAGCTAAAAACTCAAACCGGAGAACACGGAAACCACTCGCAACGCCGTTGGTGCCGTTGAAGCGGAAGTTGATCGTATTATCGCCCGCGACTACCGTCCGGTTGGGCAATGGTAAGTCGAGTCGCAGCGTGCTTATAGGGCCTCCGATACCACCGTAACTTGCCCCCGGTTCCTCCACCCTCACCGTGCGATTATTCAGCGAAACCCAATTGCCCCGATTGATCTGCACGCCGATCATGTCAGGATATTCGATGCCATGAATCTGCAGTCTCAATAAACCGATTCGACCGACGGATGCGGCAGTCAGATGAACCCTGACGCTCGCCGTCACCCCGGCTGTTCCGGTTACCTCAATCGGCAACGTTACCGCGGCAACTGCGGGAAAGGCACACCAACATAGCCAAACCATGGCAGATGCGATTCGCAGTGGCGTGTGTACTAAGACTCGCCCGATGCGACCGATCAGTTCGGGCGGCGTTCCGAACAGTACTGTTGCCTGTTGCCTCGTTAAGGACTGTCCAATCGGTTGGCCTGCCACGCCTGATGTATCGGCAGAACTCCCGGAATGATTTAGTAACCTGCTTCCCGGTTTCCGTACCGTAGCTGGGTATGGCCTACCGGGACTGCGAGTTCCTGCGCGAAGAAACTCACGCAACGACTAATGGTTGGGGAGCATCCTGCCGATCATGGCAGGTAAGGAAACCGAAACATGGAAATAATGACCCGACCTCAAATCTCTATCTCACTCGTCGCAATATGTTGCGCCGCTCTGCTGACCCTGGGGACTGCCACAGCACAGCAACCGTCACCGGATCCGCTGACAATCCGAAGGATCGATCCCCTCTTCGTCACTCCGCTCAACCGGGTGCCGCAACCGATACAAAGTGACATAAGCGCCCTTCTCACTTTGCTGAGAGCACACGAGATGCGAATCGCAGAACTGGAACAGAAACTCGAGCAGCTTTCAGCCACCGAGGCAACTGCTAACGCGCCAGCGCCTGGAAACAACACGGGCGCATCCCATGGCACGGGCACCGCGACAGGCGTCACGCTGGCGGCTATTGTTTCGAGTGTTTCGGTGTCCGCCATGCCCGCGGCTGAAGCCTCAACCCAAATACCATCACCCTCTGCCATGCCACCCGTAGCGATGGCCAGTTCACTCGAAGCTGCCGGTCCTGTTCCTTCGCCGGTAGCTCCCACCGGGGAGCCAGCCATGGCGATGGCGGCCGGCAATCCGACAGCCCAAAGCATGGACGCGCCCGATCCTCACGATCACATGCTAAACATGCCAGGCGGCGG
This sequence comes from uncultured Acidobacteriia bacterium, assembly GCA_903825445.1. Classification (GTDB taxonomy): domain Bacteria; phylum Acidobacteriota; class Terriglobia; order Bryobacterales; family Bryobacteraceae; genus BOG-234. The sequence goes on along the minus strand of CAIKAS010000099.1, from coordinate 29,111 downwards.
GCCAACTCTGAAGATTCGCGGATTCTATGACTTCAATTACGGCGTGGGGTCGATAGCCAACCCTCTGATTTATCCGGTTTCGGACGACGCGTGCGGCACCTGCGGGAACCCCAGCACGCCGGCCCACACTGGGTTTCAGTCCGGCGAGTTCGATCTGTTCCTGTCATCGAAACTGTCGAACCACGTGAGTTTCGTCGGGGAAATCGTCATGGGTCCGGACAACACCAACGTATTTGGTCTTGATATCGAACGGTACCAGCTCACTTACAAGGCAAATCGCTATTTTTCGGTGAGCGCGGGGCGCTTCCACACGTCGATTGGCTATTACAATACCGCTTATCATCACGGCAACTGGTTCTCGACGGCCGAAGGCCGACCGATTATGTATCTGTTCGAAGACAGCGGCGGTATATTGCCGGTGCACATGGTAGGCCTCACGCTTTCGGGCGAGGTTCCCCACACCGAAGGTCTCGGGTTGCACTGGACGGCCGAACTTGGAAACGGCAACAGCTCGAATCCCTTCGCGTCCAACTCAGTTCAGAATTTCTACTCGGACCGTAACTACAAGGCTACGAACCTCGCGTTCTACGCAAAGCCGGAGTTCCTGCCCGGTGTTCAGCTTGGCGGCTCCTGGTATCACGACGGGTTGAATCCCACGCAGGCGGAGAATCCACTTTCCGTCGCCGAAATCAGACAGAGCATCGAAAGCGCCTACATCGTTTACTTCTCATCCAACTGGGAATTCATGAATGAAGGTGTCATGTTGAGTAATCACCTGACCGGCTCTTTCGCCCCGTACCGCAGCCCGATGGCGTACTCGCAGATCGCCAGGAAGTTTGGCATCTACAAGCCCTACTTCCGCTATCAATACGTTCGCGATAACGTGAACGACCCCATCAATATTCTGAAGGGGACATACTACGGGCCTTCCGTCGGCATGCGAGTCGATCTTTTTGAGTACGCCGCCGTGAAGTTACAGTTCAACCACCTGTACCAAAGCAGTCAACTGGCGGGCAACGGTCTGGATGCTCAGCTGGCGTTTACTTTCTGAGGCGAGCCAGAGAAATCACCAGGAAAACATATGACTAATTTTCGTGCAGTCCTGATTACTATCGCCGCCTGCGCAGGCCTCCACGCCCAGTGCATACCCGGGGGCCTTTCCGTAGTGGTACCGAAAAACAATCCGACCGATGGACTCTCAATGGCGCAACTTCGCAAGCTGGTGCTCGGAGACGTTCACACGTGGCCTGACAAGAGCAATGTAACCCTTATCGAGACCGATCAGGAAAGCCCGATCTTCAGGTGCATGCTCACCATAGTGGTGCGCATGTCGCTTCCGGAGTACCGGAAATACATTTTGAGCGCTGAGTTTCGCGGCGACGATCCGCTCCGGGCCAAAACGGTGGACTCGTCTCCGACAGCAGTAAAATCCGTCGCCGGTTACACCGGCGCGATTACGATCGTGGACACAAACTCTCTTACCGCTCTCGCGGGCTCAGTCAAAGTTCTCACCATCAACGGGAAAAAGCCTGGGGAGGCCGGTTACCCGCTGCCGTAGCCGCTCCCCGCCCTGGCAACTATTACTGGAGAAAAAATGAAGCTCACTATTCGAAGAAAATTGATCTCGGGTTATTCGGGGTTGCTGATCCTCATGGCTGCGGTGGCCGGAATCGGCGCTTACTCCCAGGTGGCACTGCAACGAGAGGCCCACGAGGCCACTACTATAGGCGACAAACTCAACTCCATCGCGATTGAAATTCAGGTACACAATCTTGAAGCCCAAAGGCGAGTCAAGAGCTATCTTTCGGAGGTCGGGCATCTGGGTCCGGAGAAGGCGCGGTCCCTCTATCTGGAAGAAGCTGGATTTGAGATCCACGAGATCGAATCGTTGAACGCCAAGGCTATTTCGATCGCTCCCGACGCCGAGAAGCGGGCCAAGTTCAGCAAACTAAACGACGGTCTCGCGGCGTACAAACAAGCACTAGACGAAGCAGTTAAAGGCGCAGAAACAGGAGTTGCCCCTGAGTTTCAGGACAAATCGGTCAGCAACTATGAGGCGGCCGCCGACGCGCTTCATGATGACGCCGAGGACGGCGAAGTCGCCGGACGCGATGCCAGCGAGGCTTCCGAGGCTGATATCGCGCGCACCAGTAAGCGCGCAAAATCGTTATCAATGGGGATTTCCATTGCGGGCCTCATCCTGGGAATCGGCATGAGCGTGATGCTCCTGAGGGCGATTTTGCGGCCGGTCGATCACCTGACAGAGGTTGCCGAGAGCGTCAGCATGGGTAATCTGGCGATCGCCGTGAAGCGCTATTCAGACGACGAGATCGGCGACCTGTCCGATTCATTCGCAAGAATGCTGACGGCCGTGAAGTACTTCAGAATGGAAGCAGAGCTGGTTCAGGCTGAAGCATTGGCGGCACAGGGAGAAAAGCGATGACACTTTACGAAAAAGCCATTGCGCTCAGCAAACCGTATCTGGGACCGGCAACTGAAAGCTTTATCAATCGCCAGTGCCAGGCGAGGCTTAAGATCGAACCGCCATTGTTGATGGCAACCCAACTCTCCGAACTTTCTAAATGGGTGGGCATCGGAGCCGGCCTCATTATGGAGCAAAACAAGGCCGATGAGCTGGCTTCCAAGCTCGCTGCTCTGCGCTAAACATTTGCTATGAACCTCGCGCACACATCGCCGGGCTCATGGCGTTTCGCAGGTGCCCGCACGGAGGCGCGCACCTCCGGCACGATTCAAACAACTCTCTTAACCTTTCGTAGTATGATCTCGACATGAAGAACACGCTCGTTCGGTCAATGGGAGTCCTCTGCCTGATGTCAGCTCTTGCCTTCGCCGCCTCCAGTATTCATGAATTCACTCTGGACTCATTGAAAGGCGAACCAACACCGCTGGCCAGCTTCAAGGGCAAGATCGTGCTGGTGGTGAATGTAGCCAGTCAATGCGGATATACGCCGCAGTATGAGGGGCTGCAGGCACTCTACATGAAATACAAGGATCGGGGATTCGTCATCGCCGGTTTTCCAGCCAACAATTTTGGCGGCCAGGAACCGGGTTCCAACGAGGAAATTGGGGCGTTTTGCAAGTCCACGTACGGCGTCACTTTCCCGATGTTCAGCAAAATTTCGGTCAAGGGAGCTGATATCGCGCCACTTTACCGCTTCCTCACGGACAAGACCGCCAATCCAAAAACCGGCGGCGACATCCAGTGGAATTTCACCAAGTTTCTGGTGGATCGTAACGGAAAGATCGTGCAGCGTTTTGAACCTGCGGTGGAACCGCTTTCGCAGGAACTGGAGTCCGCGGTCTCTGGTGCCCTGGGGAAGTAATCGGATCCGGGGCGGCATTGCCTGCGTTAGAGAACCGCCGCGTGTTTTGTTTCCCTGCAATCAGGCATCGCAGCTGGCACTTCACCTCCACCGTACACTGGTAAACAGGTGCCTGCCTCCGCTTACGTCGCGCGCCTTATCCTGCTCGGAGCGATCCTCGCGGTCAATGCGTTCTTTGCCTCCGCCGAGGTCGCTTTGCTTTCCGTACGCGATTCCAGGCTTCGCCGACTTGCCGACGAAGGGCATTCCGGCGCTCGGGTCGCCCTTGCGCTTCTCGCGCAGCCCGAAAAGCTTTTGTCGGTGACACAGATCGGCGTGACCCTGGCCAGCCTCGGGTTGGGCTGGGCAGGCGAGGATACGCTCTACAGCCTCCTGCTCGCGCTGTTTCACCCGCGGCTTACGCCCGCAGCCACCACCTTTGCGCACGGCGCCTGCTTTGCCTTCGCCTTCCTTGTGATGACGTACTGCCATGTCGTCATCGGGGAAGTCGTCCCCAAGAACCTCGCCATCGCGCGAGCCGACCGGCTCGCCATCATTGTGGCGCCGGTCCTCATGGTCTTCTACCGTATAGCCTCACCGTTCGTAGCGGTTGTGGAGCGGTCGTCGTCACTCATCACGCGCCTCGCCGGAGCCAAACCCGGACACCGCGTCGGTGGACATTCCGCCGAAGAGTTGAAACTCATCGTCAGTTCCAGCCGTTTTTCCGGAGTCCTGCCTGAAGTGCAGGAGGACATCATTCATCGCGTGCTTGATCTCGAAGAGACTTCCGTCCGCGAAATCATGCGCCCGCGTCACGAAATCGTCGCCATTCCCCTCACCTCCACGCTCGACGAGGTGCTCGCCTGCATGGTGGAGAGCCAACATTCACGGCTTCCGGTCTGGGAAGGTCAGCCCGAGCACATGGCGGGGGTCGTCTACTTCAAAGACATGACACGCCTGTGGCATGACCGACGTCAGTCCATACGCGATGGGCACCCCGTCGCACCCTTTCAGTTGCGCCGACTAATTCGCAAGCCCCTGATTGTGCCGGAAACCAAGTCCGTGCAGGAGATGCTTGTCGAATTCCAGTTCGGCCACACACATATGGCGCTGGTGGTTGATGAGTTCGGGACAGTTGCCGGCCTGGTCACGGTGGAAGATGTCATTGAGCAGATCGTCGGTGAAATCACCGATGAGTTCGACGACAAGCCATCGTTTCCTCCAGCTGAATCCGCGCTGGTAGACCTGGAAGGCGCCACCACCATACGCGATCTCGAATCCCTCTACGGCATTGAACTCCCGGTGAATGCCGGTTTTGAAACGCTTGCCGGATACCTCCTTTTCCGGCTCGGTCACATCCCGGCCCCCGGCGAAAACGTGACGTTTGAAGATCGGCGTTTCACCGTGACGCAAATGGACCGAAACCGCATAGCAAAGGTGAGGATCGAGAAGGTGCTCGCCCCCGATGCGGCGCCCTCCGAGGGTCCGAATTGAAACGCCAACAGCCATTCGACGACAGTCCGCTGGGCAGTTGACGGGCCGCGATCCTCCAGGAATACCACGCCAAGGTGCCTGTTTTTCCACCCTTACGGCAATCATTTTGGTATTATCAGCCTCAGTACCAGTACTAAGTATCCGTCCAATTGTTCTTCCAACTGTTGTCAACGATCCCCTAGGGACTTACGATTACTTTAGGGGATTAGCGCGGACGGGCGACATCGAATAAGATTCGCGCGCCACCCTGCCGTTGAAAAACGGGTAAAATCATTGAAGATTGTTGGAGGACAGCACGAGATGGCCAAGCGAAAACAGAAGATGACCGAACGCGGCGGTACGCGGTTCGACAAACGCCTGGAGGACTATTCGGCCCTGACCCGCATATCCACCGCCACAGGCAGCCCGCGAAGCCAATCCGGTAACTGGGCGATTTACGCCGCTGCGGTTGGCTCCGCGCTTGCTATGGGGAGCAACGCATCAGCCAGCATCATTTATTGCGGGCCCTCTAACAATTATTGCGAGGCCGCCAGTCAACATCCCGTGCTCACTGCAAAATCGTCCACAAACGGAGTCCACATCCCACTACTTGGCAATGTTGGCCTTCAGTTGAAGCTTGAAGTGGGTACAGGAACCGGTCCCTTCGGGTTTTTCGGAAACGCATCCGCGCAAGGCGGTGGGAAGGTAAATTTCTTCAACAGCCTGAACGCTCCGCTTGTGGCGAAGACATTTTCTTCGGGGGCATTGATTGGTCCCGGCCTGTTGCCCAATCATGCCACCCTCAAGTCGCAGGCTGCAGTTGAGGTCATTTTCAAGAGCACGAGCAATTCAGGTCACTTCGTTTCGGGAGCACCCGGCATCATCGGTCTCGATATCAGCCAGCAGGGATCGCAGCATACCCAGAACGATTATGGCTGGATGCGACTGGTATTTACGGAAAACCAATCAGGATATCCCGAAACGCTGACAGCCATAGATTGGGCTATACAAACGGATGGAACCCCGATAGAGGCTGGAGTGGTGCCTGCTTCCACGCCGGAGCCGGGCACGATGGGCCTGGGACTTCTGGCTGTCGGAGCTGCCGGAGTCACCGCCCTGCGCCGCCGCCGCAAAGTCTCCGCGTAGCGTCCGATCGGTAAGTCCCGGCTTCGGGAGGTTCTCCGATCGGCATTGCCGAACCACATGTCTTGCTATGGCGGACTTCCCCGCGCCGCATGCGCGATAATCACGTCATATGCGCAATTCGGCGTGGCTGGTCCTCGCGCTCGTTCCTACATATCTGTTCGCGCAAAAACAGGCCTTCACCGCCGACGCGCTCCTGCAAATTCAACGCATCGCCGATCCTCAGATTTCACCCGACGGCAGGACCGTCGCCTTCACCGTTGCCACGCCGGATCTGAATGCCAATGCCGTTCTGAGTTCCGTCTGGACCGTTCCGCTTTCGGGCGGCGCTGCGCCACATAAACTCGCCGATTTGGCAGAGCGCCCCCGATGGTCACCCGATGGCAGGCGCATTTACTACACAGGATCGTTGGGCGGACCGACACAGATCTGGGCCATGAACCCCGATGGCAGCAGCCCGACCCAGGTCACCCATCTTTCCACCGGAGCCAGCGGCGAACTCGTCTCGCCCGACGGAAAGTATCTCGTGATCGTCAGCGATGTTTATCCCGCTTGCGGTGCGGACGACGCCTGCAATCAGCGCAAGATCGACGAGGCGAAGCAGCGCAAGACCCAGGCGCGGCTCGTCACCAGTCTCCTTTATCGCCATTGGGATACATGGCAGGGCGATACGCGCAGCCACATCCTCTCCATCGCTCTCGATGACGGAAAAGCCGTGGATCTCACCCCCGGCAATCGCGTCACTCCACCGCTTTCTCTCGACGGGCCGGATGACTACGCCGTCTCCCCCGACAGCACCGAGGTCGCCTTCTCACAGAACGCGGACGCGAACCCTGCCATAGGAACCAACAATGAAATCTTTGTGGAGCCGATTACCGGAGGCACCGCCGTCAAGGTATCCACCAGTCCCGGCGCCGATAATTCGCCCGCTTATTCTCCGGATGGAAAGTATCTCGCCTGGCGTTCGCAGGCCCGCGCCGGGTATGAGTCCGACAAGTGGCGCATAGTTGCACTCGACCGCGCGGCGTCGAAGGTGAACGTTCTCACCGACGCCCTCGATCGTCAGGTGGAAGGTTTCATCTGGTCGCAGGATTCGAAGAACATTTTCTTCACTGCGATAGATCGCGGACTTCAGGCAATTCAGTTCATCCCTGCCACTGGCGGCGGAGTGCGTGTGGCAGTTTCCGGCAGCGGCGTTTTCGACGACATGCAGTTCACCTCTGATGGCAAGACGCTCGTATTTACCAGTCAGAGCGGCCGCAATCCAGTGGAAATCTTCCGCGCGGGTTCCGGCGGCGGCCCGGCAATTCCGCTTACCCATTTAAATGACGCGATTCTGGATCAATACCAGCTCACAGAGTACGAAGACTTCCACGTGGCGGGTGCGGATGGCACGCAGATCCACAGCTTCCTGCTCAAGCCGCCAGCCTTCGATGCTTCGAGGAAATACCCGGTGATCGTGCTGCTTCACGGCGGCCCGCAGGGCGAGTGGGCGAACAGCTGGTCTTACCGTTGGAATACCCAGACATTTGCCGCGGCAGGCTATGTGGTTGTGATGCCAAACCCCAGAGGTTCTATCGGTTACGGCCAGAAGTTCACTGACGACATCAATCAGGATTGGGGTGGCAAGCCCTACACCGACATCATGGCTGTGACCGACTACGTATCGAAACTACCTTACGTCGATCCCGACCGTATGGCAGCGGCCGGTGGTTCTTACGGCGGTTACATGGTGAACTGGATCCTGGGCCACACCGATCGCTTTAAGGCTCTGGTCTCGCACGCCGGCGTTTACGATACGCGCACCGATGCCGAAAGTACCGACGAGCTTTGGTCCGACATGTGGGATTTCGGCGGCATGCCCTCCGACAACCCGGACGTATACGATAAATGGTCGCCAAGCCACTTTGCCAAAAGCTTTAAGACACCTACACTGGTGATCGCCGGCGAGCAGGATTACCGGGACGTCTATACGCAGTCTTTGCAGTTATTCACCGCGCTTCAGGTAGCAAAAGTACCTTCTCAGTTGCTGGAATTCCCAGATGAAGGCCACTGGATACAGAAGCCGAGAAACAGCGCGTTGTGGTACAAAACATTCCTCGATTGGATTGGGAGCTGGACAAAACAGTGAAAGCTATCTTAGTGGTTCTGGTGTTGCTCGTCGTAGGAGCACCCGTCGCGTTATACGTGTCTTCGAAGCCCGCCACGATTACGGTCGACCCGGTGAAATTCATCGGCAATTCGACCCCCGTCAGCGTCAGGATAGAAAGCCCGCATGGCGTTCGAAAGTTGACAGTAGAGGTGCAGCAGGATGGCAAATCCTGGTCGGCCACCAGCGTGGAAACTTCCGCGCGACGCGTTCTGATCGAACGTCAAGCCAAACCAGTAACGATCGTCGCGAACACCGGCCGTAAAATGATGCCTGGTTTGCACGATGGCAAAGCTCGCATCGTAGTCACGGCCGTCGCCAACGACTTCCAGGCGCAGACCGCCACCAAAACGCTGGATATTGACGTGATGACCGCGCCGCCCACCGTCTCGGCCGATGGAGAGCAGCACTACATCAATCAGGGCGGCAGCGAGATGGTGACTTTCACCCCCGGCGGCGCGTGGACCGAAGCCGGCGTCAAGGTCGGCGATTACACCTTCCGCAGCTTCCCGCTGCCGGGCCATCCCGGCCAGTACTTCAGCCTGTTCGCGCTCTCATGGCAACTCGATCCCGCAACGCCAATGTGGGTCTACGCCACCAATCCCACTGGTTCGCAGGCTCGCTCCGATTTCTGGCACAAGGTTTTCCCCAAGAAATTTCACGATTCCACCATTCGCCTGGAGGACATGAATCTGGACCGCGTAGTAAATCAGATTGATCCGGACCACAAGATTCCCGGCGACCTGGTCACGCGCTTTGTCTACATCAACAGCGTCATGCGAAAGGAAAACAACAAGACTCTGTCCGACCTGCGACTGCTGTCCGAGCCAAAGTTCCTGTGGACCGGCGCGTTCCTCCCGATGGTCGACTCCACCGTCGAAGCCCGTTTCGCCGACCGGCGCACTTACACCTGGCAAGGCAAGAAGGTAGATGAGCAAGTGCATCTTGGCTTCGATCTGGCCAAGGTGGCGCACTCACCGATTCCGGCATCGAACGACGGAAAAGTGCTTTGGGCGGATAACCTTGGCATTTACGGCAATTGCATCGTGATCGACCACGGGTTCGGCCTGCAGAGCATTTACGGGCATCTCAGCGAGTTCATGGTGAAGAAGGGCGACGTCGTCAAGAAGGGTCAGACGATCGGCAAGACGGGTTCGACCGGCCTCGCAGGAGGCGACCATCTGCACTTCACCATGCAGATCGATGGCGTGCAAGTCAACTCCGTGGAATGGTGGGACCCACACTGGGTTAAGGACCGGGTCTTAAGCAAGATGGGCCTCACGCTGGAAGGGGCGGACTCATCCACGGCGCCAGCCGAACCTTCGCCGAAACGCGCGCACAAAGCGAAAACCGCCCCCGCAAAGAAACACCACAAGTAAAACCTGGAGGGCGGGCCATCGTGCCTGCAGCCGCCTTTCCAGGCGGCTTCCGAGGGCCGGTAACCTGCTTAAGCCGCCAGCTTTTCCATATCCTTAGCTTCACCAAACGAAATACACTTCGATCCCGGCACAATACTGCGCAACAATCCCGCCAGCACCGCACCAGCCCCAACCTCAAACCAACGATCCACCCCACTCGCCGCCAGACGTTCCATCGATTCCACCCAACGCACTGAATTCGGCACCTGCTGATAAAGCCCTTCTCGTGCCACCGAGCCCGACTGCACCTCCGCCGCCTGCCAGTTATTGATCAGCGGCATCTGAAGATCCCGAAATTCAATGGAATCCAGATCCGCCCGCAGCCGCTCCTGAGCCGGTTTCATCAATGGGCAATGGAAAGGTGCGCTCACGGGAAGCGGCACTGCGCGTTTCGCTCCCGCCGCCTTCGCGAGTTCCATCGCACGCTCCACCGCGCCCCGATTCCCCGCAATCACCACCTGGTCCGCTGAATTGAAATTGGCAGCGGTCACCACTTCACCTTGCGCCGCTTCCGCAAGAATTCCATCCAGCTTACCGGCCGGAAGCTTCAAAAGGGCAGCCATGGCGCCCACCCCCGCCGGCACGGCGTCCTGCATGTATTGCCCGCGCTTACGCACCGTGCGCAGGGCATCGGCGAAGCCAATGGACCCTGCTGCCACCAGCGCCGAATACTCCCCAAGACTGTGACCAGCCACGTAATCCGGCTCGCCCACTTCCTTGCGCAGAACGCGCCACGCCGCCACGGACACCGCCACCAACGCCGGCTGCGTATTCTCGGTCAGCTTCAGAGCATCTTCCGGGCCTTCAAAACAGAGCGTCGAAAGGCTGAAGCCCAGTGCGTCATCGGCTTCTTCAAAACTCTGGCGCGCAACTTCGAAATTATCCGCAAGCGACTTGCCCATACCGGCAAACTGCGAGCCCTGGCCCGGAAACAGAAAGGCTGTTTTCATCTACAAAAAACTCCATGTGGGTAAGCCGGCGGAGACTCAGCCGACCGGATTGACGTGCTTATTTAAGTGTCGCATTGCCGACCCGAAAAATGCCCCGCCCATCGAAGGGATGAACGCGACCAGTGCGGCCCAGGGCAACCCCTTCGATGGCGGATACGGCGCGCCAATCACGCCGAAATGGACCAGCGTCTCGACGAGGAATACCGGCGCGCCGATCAGCAACCCGGTCATCCAGGGCCAGCGCGGAAACACCAGGCCCAGGCCAGCGCTCAATAGCAGTACGAACCCGAGCACAACAGGAATCTCATCGGTATGATCGTGTGACCAGCCGATGAAACCGGCACCTGCAAGGACACAAACCCATTGGATGTAGCTCTTCATACTTTAAAATATAAAGTAATTTGCATTCTATTGCAATTCCGGAATTCGAGCCTGCCGACCTTCCGCCGCGAATCTCACGCCCGTCCCGATAGCGATCGCTAAACCTGCGATTCCCGCGTGCACGAAAGCAACCAGTTCAAATATCGGCGAAGGTGCCGAAACACCGGGGCCGAGAGTGGTAACGCACGCTCCGCCGATCACGGCAGCGACAGCCACCCACTGGCGGGGAGTCGGACGAACGAACGCGCGCATACCGTTCTCCCGCATGCCTGTATACCCCGCAAATGCGGTAATTCCGAAGAGCATCAGACCGATACCTGCAATCAGATGCAGCCGCGCACACAGCGTCCACAACCGCACCAGTATGGCTGCGATGGCACCCTTGCAAATCAGCGCGGACAGACGTCCGGACTCACCGTCAAGTGAACCTCGCTCGCTCCGCCCCGGCCCGAGCGTCGCCGGTGCCAGCCAGAAACCAGCTCCCCATAAAGGAGCAGCAACAACTGCAATCCGCACCGAACCGCCAGCCAGTGTTTCGGCCGCCCATATCGCCACCAGTCCGCACACACCCGCGTATATTCCTTCTGAAGTCACACTCGCCGGACCGAAACGCCATTCGCGACACGAGCGATCGATCCGCTCGAGACAGGCGCACGCCGCGCGCCACAACTGAGGGCCACACACAACCAGCGCGACGGTGCCCGCGCCGCCCAATACATCAAGAATGGAATGTTGCCCTGTCGTGACGCAGCTCACTCCGACCATCACCGCCCAGCCGTAGAACATCCAGCGCAGCCTTGGCCATCGTTGCGCGAAAACCTCCGCCGCCAGCAAAGACCAGATCACGTGGAAAGACGGAAACGCTGCCACCGAACTATCCAGCGACTGCTCCCAGCGCAACAAATGTCCCGGCACGTTATTCGGCACAAAAGCCCGCTTGGGAGAAATCAGCGGGACCAGCACAAACAGTGGGTAAGCCACGGCCATGGTCCAAAGCCCGCGAACGTTGAAGCGCCGAAGATCGGTCCGTGTCTTGGCAAACAGGGGCGCAGTGAGCGCCATCAAATAGGTGCTGCCGTAAAAAATCTGCGACCACTCAATCACGGGCAGGTGACGCTCAAAAGGCAGCAGGCCGGAAATAGCATCCGGAGGAACACCGATCGCAAGCACTGCTTCATAGAGCGCCAGCCAGGGGACCAGCAGGAACAGATATAACGCGCATCGCTCCCGGCGGGAAGGTGCGCCTTCCCCGCCCTCCGTAATCATCGGCATCACAGGCCGGGTGGTCGGATGCACGCCGCTCAGCACCAAAGCCGCGCAACAGAGGATCACCATGGGCGAAACCAGCCACAGCCCGCTCGCAGAACCGGTCGCAATCGATGCGCCGATGCAAAAGATGCAAAACCCGATAAGCAGCGGCTGCGCCACCAGCCGCCAGATCAACGCCGTACCGATCACAGCAATGCCAATCCCAAGCGCGGGCGATGCCACCGGTGGAATTCGTACAACGTCGGCCGTCGCCTGTGCCCACGCAATCAGAAGGGCAGCCAGCAGAACTCCAGGCAGCACGCTATAGAGTAACCGCGGAAACCATTTCACGTCTGTGCCGGCGCCTCGTCACTCCTCGCCGATCTTGTCCATTCGTGGCAACAGAGCACTTCGCCCATTGTACGAATCTCCCATTAGCCTTCAGGTCGGGCGAATTAGTTGGCTGCACCCGCGCCGTATAAGTTGATACATTGTCTTCTGTGCGTTCCACTCTCATCGCCTTCGCTACTGTCACCGCAACCGCCCTCGCCAACTGGCCGCAGGCTGCGGGTCCCAACGGAACCTGGAGCATCCCCGATGCCAGGCCTCCGGTCAGTTGGAGCGTCGCGCGCAACCAAAATATCCTTTGGCGCGCGTCCTTGCCCAACGGAGGACAAAGCGGCATTGCGGTATGGGGTGATCGAATATTCCTCACCACGTTCGAGCCTTACAAGCCCGGCGCGCCGAAAACCAGCGCAACCATCCTCGGCCACGCCATCGACGCAAAAAACGGCAAAATCCTGTGGTCCGTAAAGCTCGATGGCTCCGTCCCCAGCCCGATGATGTACGCGTACAGCGATTCCACCTCGCCCTCGCCCGTCACCGATGGCGAGCACGTCTGGTTCTTCAACGCCAGCGGCGAAATGGGCTGCTGGGATTTCAACGGCAAAGAAGTCTGGCGCAGGCAGTATAAACCGTGGGGCGAACCATATCCCTTCAACAAGCAGCACGAGCCGATCCTCTACGGCAATACGATTCTCAACGTCGAACCCTCCGACCCCGGCCCGGACCAAAAGCCTGGCTGGAACTATCTTCGCGGCATCGATAAGCGCACCGGCAAGACTACGTGGATCGCGGAAGATGGCACCACGACGTACGCGACTTCCGTCTTCGGTCACATGAAAGATGGCACCCCGGCCGTTCTGACTGGACGCGGCGGCTGGCACGATGTTCCCGAGCGTCCGGTCGGCCTCGGCCTTGTCGATCTTCGCCCTGGCCACGAGGGCAAGACTATCTGGCGCTATGTCGCCGATACCGATGCCGATGGCAAGCCGCTTGCTGTGCCGGGTTCCTTAGCCGCTCCTACCTGGCAATCACTTTATGTCTTGCACTGGGATGCGAAGTATGCCTACTGGTTTCGGCTCAATCCCGAGGAATCGCACTTAGTCATCGATAGCCAAACCGGCAAGCTGCTTCGCGAGCAATCGCTGATTCAGCATGTGGATTATCGGCAGTGGGATCCGGTAGCGGGCACGTACATCGTCCATAAAAACGTGAACATCCGCGATATGCAGGAACTCTCCCCGCGCAACCAGCTTAAGCCTGGCCAGGTGATTCGCGTGATGCCCGCGTGGCATTGCAACATCGTCGTCGCCGGCTACCATTACTTCCTCACCACAGTCGCACACAATCGCAACAACCATCCGCCGGCGGGCCGGGCGGGTCCAAGTCACTCGATCGCGCGCGTGAACGTGGAGACGGGGAAGGTCGAATATCTCGAAGTGCCGGTCACTGTAATTCGCAAACAGGGCGAACCGGATCAAAAGGTCTACGGCATCGCCGTGCGCACGAAGACCGAAGACAACCAGGGCAATGACGTCGCCAACGAAGACCGTTCGCGGACTGACGGCTGGGAGATTCCCGCATTCTGGGGCAGCCCCGTCGCGCTGGGCAACAAGATCTATTTCACTACGATGCTCGGCATCACCTACGTGGTAGATGCAACTGCGAAAGTACTGGATGAAAGCGCATTGCTCGCAATCAATGACCTTGGCCCATCCGGCGAAACCTGGAGCCTCAACACGCCCAGTTACAGCAATGGCCGCCTATACCATCGCAGCCTGAAGGAACTGGTTGCCATTGGGCAGTGAGCCTGTCCCCCATCCCCGGCCCGGCCGCGGTTGGTTATCGACAGGCGTGCGCTCCATGCTGTCGATTACCAGAACCGGCACGGGAATCTCCTTGCCTTCAAGCTTCAGCCCAAGTTGCGTCTGGAGCGCGCCAAAGAGGTCGACGCCTCCTTCTTCTGCCTGACCCGGTGGCGTCCATTCGATGGAGAAATCCCAGGCGCCGCTCAAGCCAGTCTGATCGACCACACGCCTGCCGGCCGGTTCCCAGCCACCGATCTGCGACAGTATCCGCGCCAGCGAAGGCATAGTTTCGCGCGTACACACCATCCGGATACCTCTCGAGCTGTCGCCTCGCCCACATTTGGCGTCTTCGGCCTTTGCCGGAATCTCCGCCGCAGTCAGCTTTGGTTGCCCTTTCCAGACGGTGAGAGCCCAAACCTGTTCGCGCCTGTCTTCGGTGTGCGCCACCATTTTCATCCGGTCACGGAATACGGCGCGCATCATGACCCGCAGTTCCGCTTCCTTCGTGTTTGGCGATTCGGCTTTCGCAATCAAATCCACGCGGACGTCGTCCAGCCAGTCCGGGCCTTTCACCGCCGCAACAGGCAGCGTCCACGCGGCCGCGATCAGAGGACGAAGAGCGACGTTGCGGATGATCACCCGCCCATCGGCGAGGGCTACGGACTGAGGATCCGAACCGGAAACGTTCAGCCTGAGATCGGCCACTTCAAAAGCCGGAGTCGGTGGTGGCGCTTGCCCTCCAAGATTGGCGGCAAGTGTCGCGGCGAGGATGGCAGCCGGATAGAGACGTGTCATCTGCCTAATATCTTAGGGCGTCCGCGGGGAATTCGCTCCAAAAAAGGGGTGAAAATACGCGGCTCGGAACCTGACTGCACGGTAGCCCGCAGGCGTGCGTCAAGTGGTTATGCGAATCTTCTTAGCTGCCGTCGTTTTCGCCGGATCGGCGCTGGCTCAAACACCCGCGTTCGAAGTCGCCACCATCAAGGTAAACGACTCCGGTTCGGGAGGCTCGAATTTTCCCGCACTGAACAACGGCACGCTTTCGACGCATAATGTATCCCTGAAACTGATACTCCAGGTGGCCTACGATCTCAACCCATTGCGCATCATTGGCCCGGAATGGCTGGACACAACTCGTTTCGACCTCACCGCAAAATCGCCTCCAGGGGTTCCCGATAGTGCCATGATGCCGATGCTGCAGGCGCTGCTCAAAGAGCGCTTCCACGTCGAAGTCCATCGCGAAATGAAAGAGTTGCCGGTGTACGAAATGGTTATTGCGAAGGGCGGAGTGAAGATGCCCCCATATGACCCTGAGCGGAAGTTTACGGGCATTAACCCGCACGGCAATATGATCTTCGCGCCATCCTCCACGATGCCTGAGCCAGCAACCCGGATGAGCGCTTCCGCCGGGCGTCCCGTCATCGACAAGACAGGACTCGAAAGGCGCTATTCCGCCATTTTGATGTTCACTCGACGGGGCGCGACGGGCACCGAGGCTGAAGCACCCGACGCGCCGCCCGACTTCTTCACCGCCGTCCAGAAGCAAATTGGGCCTGAAGCTCGAACCGAAGAATGAACCAGTCGAAGTTCTGGTCGTCGATCACGCTGATCGGTTGCCCACAGACAACTGACACGCGCCCCGTTACTGGACCGTAATCGTGACGGTGTTCCCGTTCGCCGTGGCTCCGGTTGCCGGATCCGTCGCAGTTAAAACAAGCGGCACTGCGCTGCCCGCGGTGACACCCGTCGGCACTTGCACGTTCACCTGGTACAACCCTGCGAACGTCGGCGTCAATCCAGAGAACACAACCGGCGCAATCACACCGCCGATAGTTGCCGACAAGGTCGCGTTCGTTGAGTATATGACAGTACTCGAAGCAGCGGCGCCATCCGTCGGTTCCGCTTGTCCTCCGGCGCCAATCACAGATCCCAGACCTGTCGTATAGATCACAAGGTAGTCACCTGCGTGAGCCGGGTTGGAAGCCGAGATCAACTGCCCCGTCAATGCATTGGTCACAATGCCCGCGCCCGATCCGGACGTATCAACCGTATAGACGCCAGGCTGCAGCTCTGTCACGGTCAGCCCCACCGGAACGGATTGAGCGGAGCCACGAACGACAATCAGCGGATAGGTCGCATTTGGCGCAATTTCCTCGGGGATGAGAGCATTCACCTGCCCGGGCCCCGCATATATCAGTGGCATCGGAATTCCGCCCAACAGAAACTGCGTGCCATTGAGTGTTGTCGGCAGAGGCAACGAAGTCGCCGACGGATTTCCATTTCCGGCCAGCCCTGTTCCGTAGATCGCAACATAGCTCATGGGCGATACAACACCGGGAATGGCCTGGCCGGCACTCGCCGCATTCGCGATTCCCGTCGGCTGCGGAGGTGAATTCGCCCCGGCCGCCGCCACACTGAGGGTCACCGTGCTGACCGCGCCCAGTGATGAGTTCCCCGTAAGGCCGTTTTGCGCTGCCACCGCCGCCAGTGTCACCGAGGTGGCGGCATTCGCCGGAACCCACGTCGATTCCCAAATCCCCGAACCGTCATCGCTCAGATTCAACTCAGGATCCCCGTTGGAAAAGGTGACATGAATCGAACCACCGCCCAATGCGGTGACCGCATTGCCGCAATCGTCCACTACGTGCACCTTCACTGCCGTGGCGCCGGCCACCTGTGCTGAGGCCTGACTCAACGGCGAGTTAAACACCGGTATGAGGAAACTCGGCTTGCCCGAAGGACATGTCGTCACGGACGCCAGCGGCTGCAAACCGCCGCGCGCGCTGCCCGAAGCCTTACCCAATACCAGCGCCACTACCTGAATTGTTGCGGTGCTCCCGTCTCCGAATCCCAGCACAACGTTACCGTTTTGCACACCCGCGGTAAGTCCGCTCAAATCCGCCGCGATCGAAATCGAATTCGCACCCGCGTTCAGTGACCCGGCACCCGGGTTCACTGACAGCCAAGTCGAACTGGTCTGAGTGGATGCGATCGACGAGTAAGTATCAGCCGACGATGACGGATTGTAAAGCCCAACCGACTGCGTTACCGCCGTCGATGAACCTGCTGTTCCAACCATTAGGACGGCGCCGGTCGAAACCGAAATCCCGGGGACTGCGGTCGCTGCAAGAACGTTCAGGGCGACTGAAACTGTTTGAGGGCTATTAGCCGCATTTGCGGACCCTACGTTCACCGTCCCGAAATACTGCCCTGTCGCCAATCCGGTGGTATTGGCGGAAATCGAAAACGCGGATCCCGCTTGACCGGCAGCCGACGTGCCCGAAGACGGCGTGACAGCCAGCCAGTTACCGCCCGATACGGTGGAGGTTTGGGTGGACCAGGCCAGCGAGCCCGCGCCTGTGTTCGTTACTACGACGCTCTGGGACTGCGTCGCAGCCCCACCCAGAACGGTGCTCAGCGCGACGCCGGTTTCCGACAGCTGAATCTGAGCTCCGGCGCCGGTCACAGTCAATACCACCGTCACTGTCGATTGCTTCGAAGAATTGGCGTCGCTTACCGTAATTTGGCCGTTATAGACGTTGGGCGTCAGGCCAGCCGGATTCACGGTGAACTGAACAGACGCGGGCGTCCCGGGCGATGCCGATCCCGATCCTCCACCGGACAAACTCAGCCATCCGCTGCTCGTAGCCTGCGACGTGAATTGCAGCGTACCCCCTCCGGCGTTCGAGACAGCAACCTGGCCTACCGTTGCCGCGCCACCCTGCGTCAGAGAGAAACTTTGCGGAGCGGACGATACAGAGAGAAGAGGTGGCTCGGCCGGAGTTATGGTCAGAGTCACTGGCACAGCGATACTGACCGATGTTCCGGACGCTATTGTAACTGTGCCGGTGTAAGTGCCCGCCGTCAGGCTGCCCACATTAACCAGGACCGGAACCGCGCCTGGCGTAGTGAGCGTCGACGTACCGCTGCTCCCGACCGACAGCCAGCTTCCTTTGCTCGTAGCCGATGCGGTGTAACTGCTTCCCGTCGGCGTGCTGAAAACCGACACGCTCTGCGCTACAGGCGTCGCCGTGCTGCCAGCCTGGTAGGTGAAGTTCAGCGACGATGGCGTCACCGAATACTTCGCGGGCTGCGATGACACATTCAGCGTGACAGGTACGGAGACAAGCCCACCTCCGGCGCTGAAGTTCACGGTGCCAGAATACGAACTGCCAGCTGGAATACCTGTCGGGTCGGCCTGGATAGTCACGGTCGCGGTATAGGTATACAGGAAGCTGGCAAACGACGCTTGCGTCATGGTTCCCGTCCCAGGCGAAACGCTGATCCACCCCTGTCCCTGATTGACGTTGAAATTACTCGAGTAGGTGGGTGCTCCCTGCGTGAAGGTGGCAAAACTCAGCGTCACGGTTGCGGTACCCGGTGCGCCGCCCACAGCTGCGCTGATAGTCACTGAAGTCGGCGATACAGTCAGCGGATTGCCGCCCCCGCCACCACCTCCGCCACCACCTCCACCACCTCCGCCGCCGGAGGACACCACGACAGGATTGATCGTAAACGACTGCGTAGCAGTTGCCGCTCCGTAATCTACGTTACCCGCTTGCGAAACGGTAACCGTGCATGTCCCTGCCTTAACCGGAGTCAACGTCGAACCACTAACAGTACAAATGGTGGTGGTAGTGGAGGCAAACGTCACGGGAAGTCCCGAACTGGCAGTGGCCGTAAGGGTAAAAGGAGACGCCGGCAACGTTACGGGGGTAATCGTGTTAAATGTGATGGTCTGCACAATCGGCACAATTTCCAGTGCGAAAGTGGCGCTCGACCCACTGCTCCGGGAATCGCCGGCGTAGGTAGCATTCAGAGTGTGAGAGCCGGCACTAAGGGTGTTTGTGGAGAACGTGTAGGGGCTTGTGGTCTGGCTGGCCACGCCCAGCACGGTAGTCCCATCAAGAAATGTCACCGGGCCGGTGGGGGCGCTAAAGGCGGCGGCCGTGTCCGCTAACTGAACAGTCAGAGTTACAGACTGACTGAAGGTAGCACTCTGCGAAGGAGCGCTCAGCGACGAACTGGTAGCAGCAGGTCCGCCCAGCAGTGCCGTAACATCTCCCGCCGTTATCAGATCTTCCAGGCCATCGCCATTAAAATCGCCGGTGGCGAGACCTACAGGATTGGCTTCGCCTGCAAAAGGATTTGTCAACGCCGGGGTAAAGCCTCCCGCGCCGTTTCCCAGCAGTACAGTAACATTGCCGACGAGGTCAAACCCCGCAGTGGCGATGTCCTGGTAGCCGTCCCCATTCAGATCCGACACCACAACTGAAGAAGTATTTCGAGCCACGGTAAACGGGCTCGCGGCAGCAGCCGTAAAGCCACCGGTTCCGTTTCCAATCATCACGATGACAGTGCTGCTGGCTTGGTCCGCAATCACCAGATCCGCCGTTCCATCGGAGTTGAAGTCGCCCACGGCCATGGAAACAGGTATAGAGCCCGAACCTGGCAGTGTCACTGATTGTGAAGTAAAGCCCCCGGAACCATTCCCCAACAGCACGATCATGAGGTTGCCAGATGCAAGTGCGACTGCCAAGTCGGCTTTCCCATCACCGTTAAAATCGGCCAGCGCGGAAGAAGCAGGATATGCACCAAGGGAAAATGGCAGGCCCGGTGCCGATGCGAAACCGCCCGTACCATTTCCTAACAGCACAGTGACGGTTTTGTCAGTGTAATTCGTGGTAGCCAGATCCGGAATGCCGTCACCATTGAAGTCACCCACGAGCGCAGAAATCGGCCCGTTTCCTACCGCAAACGGGCTGCCCGTTGCGAAGTTGAAAGCGCCCGTGCCGGTTCCGAGCAGGATGGTGACTGTACCGTCGAGATAGTTCGCTATAGCTAGGTCGGGAATGCCATCCAGATTGAAATCGCCGGTCGCGATCGAATCGGGTTCAATACCCGTGGGAATCGGAATGCCCGGCGCCGAGGTGAAACTACCCGAGCCAGTCCCCAATAACACAGTGAAGCTGCCAGCCGTTCCGTTCAGCTTTGAATTGGAAGTTGCAACATCCAGAATGCCGTCACCGTTGAAATCCGCGACAAGCACCGAATTCGCGCCCGTGGCGTACGGACTTGTCGCGGTAGCCGTCAGGGTACCGGATGGATTCGCCTGCTTCACGGCGAAACTCCGGGTTACTGAAGTCGCCGCGCTATAGCTGACATTGCCTGCCTGGCTGGCTGTGATCGAACAGGTCCCGGCGGCCCTGAGAAGGACGCGGCCTCCGCCGACCTTACAAATCGTCGGGGTAGTCGACTGGAGAGCAAGGGCGAGACCAGAACTTGCTTTCGCAGCAACAGGAAACGGAGAGACGCCGAGGATGGCGTTGGGAATCGCATCGAAGGTGATCGTCTGACTCGCCTGCGTCACAATCGTGAATGACTGCTGGATGCTGGGAGCCGGCAGATAATTCGCGTTTCCCGCCTGATCCGCCTGCAGCGTGCAGACTCCCAGAATAGACAACAAAACAACGTTGCTGGAAAGCAGACAGGCAGCCGTCTTCGCCGTGAAAGTGACTGGCAAATTAGACGAAGCCGTAGCAGTCGGCACTATGAAACCCGCACCGAGCGGCACATTGCTCAACGGCCCGAAAGTGATTGTCTGCGACGCCTGGGTAATCTGAAAACTGGCTTGCACCGATGTCGCTTTATAAGTGGCGTTGCCACTCTGGCTGGCGGTAACGGTGCAGGTGCCCGCGCTCACCGTAGTCAGAATATTCCCGGCCACCGTACAAACACTGGGCGTAGTAGAGATAAAGGTAATGGCCAGTGCCAGACCGGGCGGAGTAGTCGTCGCAGCAAGCGTGGCAGTCCCGCCATAGGCTACGTTACTCTGCGAAAAACTGAGGTTTGGATCGGTAGATCCAATCTGTATGACCTGTACCGTAAGGGCGCCGCTGGTAGAGGATTGCGTTCGTGTATCGCCGGCATAAGCAACCGTGATTGTGTGAGAACCCGCAGTCAGGGTGGAAGTCGAGGAGGAGTGCACTCCACCTCCGGGGGTCACTGCGGTGATAGTCGTACTGCCATCCAGAAGCGTCGCAGTTCCGGTCGGCGTGTGGAAAGCGCTGCTGGTGGGAGAGACAGTAAAAGTGAAGGGTATGGACTGATTGAGCGCAAACGTCGCAGGCGTGCTCGTGGTGACTGTGCTCGTGGTCTGCGCCGTGCCTCCCAAAAGAATGGCCAGGTTGTTGCCCGCAAAATTCGGCGCGGCGAGATCGGCGAGCCCGTCGCCATTAAAATCACCGATGGCAACAAACCCGGGGGCGAAACCGACACCAACTGGGGAAGCGGTGAACCCTCCTGTTCCACTTCCCAAAAGGACGGTTACGTCATTACCCGTGCCAGGACTGGCGCTGTTGGCGACCGCGACGTCCTGGTTACCGTCGCCATCGAAATCACCCACTACCAGGGACGCGGGGGCTAAACCCACTGCGAACGGACTGCCTGCGGCGGCACTGAAACTGCCAGTTCCACTGCCGAGAAACACACTGACTGTGTTGTCAAAAACATTGGCGACGGCGAAGTCGGGATTGCCATCGCCATTGAAGTCGCCGATTACGATGGAAACAGGGCCGGAACCGGCATCGAACGGACTGGCCGACGTCGCCGTGAAACCGCCGGAACCATTGCCGAGTAATACGGTCACATTGTCGCCGTCGAGGTTGGCAACCGCCAGATCCGTGAACCCGTCCTTATTGAAGTCGGCTACAGCCAGGTAAGACGGTGAGAAGCCGCCTTCAGCCACAGGACTACTGGTCGCGGCGTTAAAGCCGCCGGTACCATTTCCCAGCAACACAGTGATAGTGTCATCGACCTGGTTCGCGACAGCGATATCCGGGATGCCGTCGCCGTTAAAGTCCGCGACAGCCACAGCTGAAGGATAATTGCCCGTCGCAATCTGGGTGACCGTAAATCCGCCGCTCCCATTCCCAAGCAGGATGGAGACGTTATCGCTGCCGGCGTTCGCGGTAACAAGATCGGGAATGCCGTCTCCGTTGAAATCGGCCGTGGCGATGGAGCCTGGGTAGGAACCTACTGCGATCGGACTGGTCGTCGACGCCGAGAAACCACCAGAACCGTTGCCCAGCAGTATCGTCACGGTGGAGGCGTCAAGATTAGCCACGGCCACATCTTGTTTGCCATCATTATTGAAATCCGCGATAGCGGTCGCGTTCGGGAACAAGCCGGCCGTAAATGGACTGCCCGACGATGCAGTCACGGTTCCGGATACACCGAACGGCTTCACCGTGAAAGTCTGAGACACCGGCGTGGCGGGAGAGTATGTAGAGTTGCCTGCTTGTGAGGCCGTAATGCTGCAGGTTCCCGGGGTCAAGAGCGTGACCAGACCGCCCGCGATCTTGCAGACGGATGTCGTCGTGGAAGTGAGCGTAACGGGTAGTCCTGAACTGGCTTTCGCCGTGACAGAAAAGGGCGAGACGCCAAATAACTGATTGGAAATCGCGTGGAAGGTTATGGTCTGCGACGTCGCAGCCAAAGCTGCGAGCGGTGTCAGGAGAATGAGTGTTGCGCGCCAGGCGATTCCACGGATCTTATTCATAAGCTCTACGCAAACTTCGGCAAAGGGACCATTTCATTATCGGGTACGACTTCAAGCGGCAAACCAGCCTTCCTCCAGGCACGAAAACCGCCCTCCAGCACAGACACTTTCAAACCCCGGTCTTCCAGTTCGCGGGCCACACGAGAACTGGTAGCCTCCCGGTAGCAAGTACAGTAAAGCACTATTTCCTTGTCCTTTGGCAGACCGTCCGCCAACTCACTGAGCGCGTTCGGTTCGAGACGTGACGAACCGTGGATGCGCTGGGTACCTTGTTCATAGTAACCGTGACTGCGGACGTCAAGCAACAGCACGTTGTCGGACGAATCGGCCAAATCGGTGGCCTTCCGTACACGAACAGGTCGCAAGCGTTTCGCAACCACCCAAATACGAACGCGGTTGCCGATCCAGAGCAGCAATCCGATACCGATAACCCAGGTGACAGCGTCGCCGAACGCCGAGTAGCCGCGGGTAATGGACGTGAGGAAACCGTTGAAGAGGAAGCCCGTGCCGAACCAAGCGCCCCCATAAAGCAGCGCCCCGAGAAAGTCCAGGCCGAGGAACTGCGCGGCTGGCATCCCCATGCTGCCGGAGAGCGGTGGCGCCATGGTGTTGATGCCGGGCAGGAACTTCGCCACGACGAGAAGCACGCGCCCGCGCTTATAGAAGGAGTCCGCCGACTGCAGGATGCAGGCTTCGGGGTTGAGGGAGACGCGGCAGAGAATGCCGAGCAGCCACCAGCCGGTGTACTTGCCGAGCAGGTACATAAGCGTATCGCCGAGGAGCATGGCGGACAGCGCGAGAGCGACGCACGTGCCGGGGTTCAATGTGCCCCGCGCCGCAGCTCCGCCTGCTATCAACAGGCCGAGCGCGGCGGGGACGGGTAAGCCAATCGCTTCGAGGAAGACGATGGTGAACAGTATGGAGTATCCGTGCTGCGCTATTGCGGTGGCAAGGAAGTCCATGGGCGACCGTAATCGCTGCCCTTAGTGCGGCAGTTCGGCTTCCGGCTGCGCTGCGATTTCAATGCCCGCGCCGGGTTGCATGGGCAGGGCGATCAGTTCGCCTTCGAGTGCGATCTTGAGGACTTCATCCATGTGATCCACAAAGTGCAGCTTCATCACTTTGCGGAGGTACTCGGGGATGTCCGGCATGTCCCTCTGGTTATCCTTCGGGACGATCACTTCATTGATGCCGTGACGATGCGCGGCCAGCAGTTTTTCCTTGAGGCCGCCAATCGGAAGCACCTTGCCGCGGAGCGTGATCTCACCGGTCATGGCGATATCACCGCGCACGGGGATCTTGGTAAGAGCGCTGCAAATCGTGGTTGCCATCGTGATGCCGGCTGACGGACCATCCTTCGGGATGGCGCCTTCCGGGATGTGCAGATGGACGTCGAGATTGCGATAGAAGTCGCGCGGCAGGCCTAGCTGGTGCGCCCGCGAGCGGATGTAGCTGAAGGCCGCCTGGGCGGATTCCTGCATCACGTCGCCGAGTTTGCCAGTGACGGTAAGCTTGCCTTTGCCTTCCATCAGGATGCATTCGGTGGAGAGGATCTGGCCACCCACTTCGGTCCAGGCCAGACCAGTGGTGGCGCCGATTTCGTTTCTGCGATCCGTGGTGGTGTCGCGGAACTTTGCCGGACCGAGGAGTTCTTCCACTTTGGCCGCGTTGACCAGAATTTTGGTCTTGGTTTCCTTGGCGACGATCTTGCGCGCGACCTTGCGGGCCACGTTGCCGACCTCGCGTTCCAGGTTGCGCACGCCGGATTCGCGGGTGTAACCCTGGATGACGGCGGAGAGTCCATCGTCCGCGAACTGGATCTGCGCGTCGGTGAGACCCGTCGATTCCATCTGCTTTCTCACGAGGAACTTCTTCGCGATTTCCAGCTTTTCGAGTTCGGTGTAGCCCGACAGCCGGATCACTTCCATGCGGTCCTGCAGGGCGGCGGGAATCGTGTGGAGCACGTTCGCGGTCGCGATGAAGAAGACCTGGGAGAGATCATATTCGACATCGAGATAGTGATCGACGAACATGTAGTTCTGTTCGGGATCGAGAACCTCGAGCAATGCGGAGGACGGGTCGCCGCGGAAATCGGTGGACATCTTGTCGATTTCGTCCAGCATGAAGACGGGGTTTCTGGTGCCTGCCTTCTTCATCATCTGAATGACCTGGCCGGGGAGCGCGCCAATATAGGTACGGCGATGGCCGCGGATTTCGGCTTCATCGCGGACGCCGCCGAGCGACATGCGCACGAATTTGCGGCCCGTCGCCTTGGCAATCGACTTACCGAGCGAAGTCTTGCCGACGCCGGGAGGGCCGACAAACAAGAGGATGGACGCCTTCGGAGTCTTCACCAGCTTGCGCACGGCGAGGAATTCGAGGATGCGTTCCTTGATCTTTTCGAGGCCGTAGTGATCCGCTTCCAGCGTCTCTTCGGCAACTTTGAGTTCGCGAATTTCCTTGGACTTCTTCTTCCACGGCACAGCGAGCAGCCAGTCGAGGTAGTTACGCGAGACCGTCGATTCAGCCGACATGGGCGGCATGTTTTCGAGGCGCTTGAGTTCGGCGAAGGCCTTCTCCTGCGCGTCCTTGGTCATGCCAGCCATTTCGATGCGCTTCTTCAGTTCATCGATCTCGCTCTTTTCACCGCGGCCGAGTTCCTTCTGGATGGCCTTGATCTTTTCGTTGAGGTAATACTCTTTCTGCGCCTTTTCCATCTGGCGCTTGACGCGGCCCTGGATGGTGCGATCGACACCGAGCTTCTCGATTTCGATTTCGAGCATTTCGGCGACGCGGGTGAGGCGGTCGATCGGATCGAAGATTTCGAGCAGTTCCTGCTTCTCTTCAATGGTGAGCTGGAGATTGGCGCCCGTGGTATCGGCGAGCTTGCCGGGGTCGTCCACACGGATGGCGGCGACCATGGTCTCGTAGTTGAGGTTCTGGCTGAGCTTGACGTACTGCTCAAACAGAGAAGTGACGCGGCTGGTGAGTGCTTCGAGCTGCTGGCCTGGCTCTACCTTATAAGCAGAGGTCTTGACGACGGCGTGGAAGAAGCCGTCTTCGTCGGTGACTGAGACGACTCGGGCGCGTTCGACGCCTTCGACGAGAACCTTGATGTTGCCATCGCCCTGCTTGAGGCTCTGCACGATGGTGACGATGCAGCCCACGCTATAGATTTCGTTGGGGCTCGGCTCGTCCGTAGAGGCATCGTGCTGGGTGGCGAGGAAGATCTTCTTGTCACCGGCCAGGGCTTCTTCGAGCGCACGGACGCTGGATTCGCGGCCGACGACGAAGGG
Organism: uncultured Acidobacteriia bacterium; assembly: GCA_903825445.1. Taxonomy (GTDB): domain Bacteria; phylum Acidobacteriota; class Terriglobia; order Bryobacterales; family Bryobacteraceae; genus BOG-234. The sequence goes on along the minus strand of CAIKAS010000099.1, from coordinate 3,020 downwards.
GGTCATCATGAAGGGGAAAATAACGACGTCCCGGATGGGCATCATCGGGAGACGGCGTGTGTCGGATTTTTCTTTCGAGGTCAGCATTATAGTTCCGCGTTTATGCACTCACTATTGTACTGGATGAGAGTGGAGGGGCATAGGATTCCACCGGGGAAAAATCAAGAGCTTTGGCCACGGATGAAACACAGATGCGAAGCCGGTTTAGTGGCCGGGTGAAGCCAATAGGGGGCTCTAAAGCGGCTCCTTTTGGCTTCGCGGTTAGAGCGCGCAGCCTTTGTTTGCTGAGAGATATGTGGGTTCGCCTGGCAGAATTCGATTTTGCGGGGATGGAGCGGTTAGGCGCGAGGAGTTGTTCCACGACGTTAGTATGCATGACGGCGCGGGCGCTCGAGATGGATGTTGTTGGTTCTAATGAGCGAGATCAGTGTGACCGGTTTAGAACCTAATCGCCGGCGACCACGCATTCGGCTCTACCCACAACTGGTTCGGCCGGTAAGCGACGACCAGGACGCGACGGAACTCTTCGGGGAACTGAATACGCTCGGCCGAAATCCCCGCCGGCGACACAGCGTCGGCGTGGATTCAATCGGCTCGTAGTGGGCGTGTCCGGCGGGATCGATCATCGCCTGCATGATCGGTTCGGCCAGGGGCCGGAACTCGCAGAGTTGCTTTCCCAGCAGCGGAATGCAAATGCTACAGCGTGCTGGCGTTTCCAGTCCATCGACACGTCGGGTAACACGACACAGCCAGCGGTTAGCTATTGCAAGTAGCGCGAGCGGTATATGGCGCGGGCGCTCGAGATGGATGTTGTTGGTTCTAATGAGCGAGATCGGTGTGGACGCTGAGAGGCAGGGTAAACCAAAATGTGCTGCCTTTTCCCGCTTCACTTTGGACGCCGATACACCCGTGGTGGAGTTCAATGGCCAGCTTGCAGAAAAAAAGGCCGAGTCCGGTGCCCACGCGCGAATCCGCAGATTCCACCTGGCCGAACTTTTCAAATATCTTTTCCTGCGACTCGAGGGGGATTCCGAGGCCGTCATCGATCACTTCGAGCCTGGCCTGTCGATTCTCCAACAGCAGACGGACGCGGATGCGCCCGTCGAGTCGCGTGAATTTGATGGCGTTGCCGATCAGGTTCTGGATTACCCGGTGGATCAGGGCCTCGTCGGCGTTGATGAGTACCTTTTGCGGCGGCACATCGAGAGTCCATTGCCGGTCGCCGCGCTGCATGCCAAAGGCGGCCAATGCCGAAGCGGCCATATCACCCAAATCGCACTCAGAGAGTTTCAATTTGAGTTCTCCGGCCTCAAGGCGGCTAAGATCCAGCATGGAGTTGACAGTATCGATGAGTTGTTCTATCGACTGGCGGGCCTCGCCAATAAACCTGAGACCGCTGGCCGACATGTTTTCGCCTTCATGGTCGGCCAACAATGTCAGGTAACCGGCGATAGTTTTCAGAGGCGAACGCATGTCATGCACGATCATGTGCGTGAGGTTGTCGCGCAGAGCCTCCAGTCGGGTGAGCGCCTGGATGGTTTCCTGTAACTGCAGTTTTTGCCGGCGAAGTTCCAGATGGGTCCGGACGCGGGCCAGAACCTCTTCATGCTGGAACGGCTTGGTCATATAGTCCGCCGCGCCAGCCTGGAAAGCCTTTACCTTATCGTCTGTTTCCTGAAGCGCACTGAGGAAGATGATTGGTATGTCACTCAGTGCCCGGTCTGCCTTGAGTTGCCCGCACACTTCATAGCCATTCATCTCCGGCATATTAATGTCAAGCAGGATCAGGTCCGGCGGAGTTTCCCGAACCGCAGTCAAGGCGAACTTTCCATTCCGTGCAAGACGCGGTTTATACCCTGCGTCACGAAGGATTTCGGCGAGCAAAGTCAGGTTGGCGACACTATCATCCACAACCAGAATGTCGGCGGCTTCCATTCGATTATTCCGATCGGCCGGATGGAGCGATCAAGCCGCATTCGAGCGCGATACGGACCATTTCCGTCCGGCTGGAGATGCCGAGCTTTTCAGCAAGGCGCTGGCGATAGGTTTCGACGGTTTTTACGCTCAATCCGAGTGTAGTGGCTGCTTCCTGATTGGTATTTCCGGCGGCAACGAGCCCCAAAACCTGTCGCTCGCGTTCACTGAGAGCGGCCAGCGGGGACGCGGGCTGGGCGGGCCGTTTTTCGAGCAGCGTCTTGAGGGCTTCTTTCCCGGCGAGCGAGACGTTGACATAGGACCGGCCGGCGATCACAGTTCGAATTGCGGTAGTGAGTTCCGCCGGACTTCCCTGCTTGGCGACGTAGCCGGCGGCACCGGCCGCGAGGGCCAGACGCAGATAGGACTGATTGTCATGTGTCGACAGCATCAGGACCTTTGATTTCGGAGAGCCTTCCAGCAGGGGAGCTATGGCATCAATGCCCGAACAGCCAGGGAGTCCAATATCCATCAGGACGAGGTCCGGACTTGATTCGGAGGCCAGGCGGATTGCTTCGGCGGCATTCGAAGCCTCCCCAATGACCTGCATATCCGGCTGATAGTCAATGAGCATCCGGACACCCGCACGGACGACAGCATGATCGTCAACTAAGAGGACTCGGGTCTTTTTCACGCAACCGCCACAGTTCATTCGTATCACAAGCGCGGCGCTCGCGGCGCACCAATTGACGCACTGCACGCACCGTGTCAGGTATTCCCTGACAAGTGTGGCTGCGGGAACCGAGGAACGCCTGACAGCCGCCATTTGACCGACGGCCGATAACTTACCTGAAAGGTAAATTCTATGCACTCCGGGACGGCCACGAAGTCTTCATCTAAATCAACTCGGGAGGGGAAATACCTGTTCTTTGAACTGGCCGATGAAGAATTCGGAATTCAGGTAACGCAGGTCCGGGAAATCATGGGGCTGCAGGCTATCGCCGCGCTACCGCAAACTCCGGATTATATGAAGGGCGTAATCAATCTCAGGGGTAAAGCCGTACCGGTGGTGGATCTTCGGCGGAAGTTCAGCCTGCCTGCGGCTG
>CAIKAS010000098.1 GCA_903825445.1 uncultured Acidobacteriia bacterium | reverse complement strand
TGCGGATTCTCCGCGATTCCGATCACCGATTCTCCTCTGAAGCCGATCACTCATTCTCCCGTGATTCCGATCAGTTTTCTCCCGCGAAGCCGATCAGTGTTCTCCTCTGATTCCGATCACTTTTCCCCCAACCGGGCCAGAGGTGATCGGGATGGGAGAACGGTGATCGGGATCAGAGGAGAACGACGAGCGTAGTGGCGCTGGACTTAACCAAAAGGCAACCATAGATCGGCTCCGAGGAGGGCCGAAGCGAAGTTGCCCGGAAAGCGAAAGTCCATGAGAAAAATTAAAGAGATCCTGCGTCTGCATTTCGAACAGAAACTCGGGCAGCGGCAGATCGCCAAAATCGTCAACGCCAGCCAAAGCACGGTTCACGAGTACCTTGCGCGCATGAAAGCGGCCAACCTGAAATGGCCCCTCGACGAGAGCTGGGACGAGCTACGTCTGGAACAGGCCCTGTTTCCTCCCGGCCAGACGCCCGCGAAAATCCCCCAACGCGCCCAGCCCGACTTCAGCCGCATCCGCGACGAAAAACAAAAACACCGCGAGTTGACAGTCGAACTGCTCTGGGAAGAATACCGCGACCAGCATCCCGACGGTTACTGCTACAGCCGCTTCTGCAAGCTGTACCGTAAGTGGAAAAAGAAGCAGGATGTCGTGATGCGCCAGGAACACCGCCCCGGCGAAAAGCTGTTCCTCGACTGGGCCGGCGCCACGATTACCGTCTTCAGGCCCGACGGCTCGACGCTCCAGGCGCCGCTGTTCGTCGCCGCGCTGGGCGCTTCCAGCTATACCTATGCCGAAGCGGTTCCCGATCAGCAGATGGCCAGCTGGCTCAAAGTGCAGATGCACGCACTGGAATACTACAACGGTTGCCCGCAACTGCTGATCCCCGATAACACCAAAACCGGCGTCACGCGCGCCTGCATCTACGAGCCCGATCTCAATCCCACGTATCAGGAGTTCGCCGCTCACTACCGCGTGGCAGTCATGCCCACACGCCCGCGCAAGCCGCGCGATAAGGCGAAAGTCGAAAGCGCCGTACAGGTGGTGCAGCGCTGGATCGTGATGCGTCTGCGGCACCGGCGTTTCTTCTCCGTAACAGAGGCCAATGAAGCGATCCGGGAACTGCTCACATATCTGAACAACCGGCCTTTTCGCAAACGGCGCGACGAAACCCGCGCCAGCCTGTTCGCGAAACTCGATCAGCCGGCCCTGCAGCCGCTTCCGGCCGAACGCTACGACCTGAGCCAGTGGGCGCAGGCGCGCGTGAACATCGACTATCACGTGGCTTTCGACGGCAACTGGTACAGCGTGCCTTATAAGCTGACCGGCGAGGCGGTGGAAGTGCGCTCGACACCCGCCACGGTCGAGATCTTCCATAAGGGCAAACGGGTCGCCTCGCATCTGCGCAGCCGGGAGCGGAACAAGGCCGTCACGCAGCACGAGCATCGGCCGCGAAGTCATCAGGCTCATCTGGAGTGGCCGCCGTCGCGCATGATCGATTGGGCGGGGAAAGTGGGGCCGTACACGGCGCAGCTGGTGGAGCGCATGCTCGACGACAAGCCACATCCGGAGATGGGCTACAGAGCCTGCCTGGGCATTATCCGGCTGGCGGCGAAGTACTCGCCCGCGCGCATGGAAAGCGTGGCGGAGTACGCGCTGCTCACCGGAGCGGTGCGCTATAAGAGCGTGAAGTCGATCCTGCAACACGGTCTCGACACGCAACGTTCGGTGACGTCTTCGCCGCGGCTTTCGCCGGAGCACGAAAACCTGCGTGGAGCCGGGTACTTCCAGTAAAGGAGACAGAACGATGCTGCATCAACCGACACTGGAAAAACTGGAAGCCATGCGATTGCACGGCATGGCGCAGGCGTGGCGCGAGCTGGCGAAGAGCGAACAGGCGGCGGAACTGAGCTTCGAAGACCGTCTGGCGCTGCTGGTGGACCGGCAGTTCACATGGCGCGAGAACGAAGCCTTTCAGGCGCGGCTGCGGCGGGCGAAACTGCGCGCCAATGCCTGCGTGGAAGACATCGATTACCGGGCCGCGCGGGGGCTGGATAAAACGCTGTTGCGATCGCTCGCGGCGCAATCGGCATGGGTGGAACAACATGAGAACGTCTTCGTTTGCGGGCCGACCGGCGTTGGCAAAAGCTTCCTCGCCTGCGCGCTGGCGCAGAAGGCGTGCCGCGACGGCTATTCGGCATTCTACACAAGGGCGGCGGCGTTATTCCGGGATCTGGCCCTGGCGCGGGCCGACGGTAGTCTGCGGAACATGCTGCTTCGTCTGAGCCGGATCGACGTGCTGGTCGTGGACGACTGGGCGATGACGCCGCTGAGCGAGGCGGAGGCGCGAGACTTCTGGGAGATCTGCGAGGATCGGTGCCAGACACGATCGCTGGTGCTGACGTCGCAGATGCCGGTGGCGAAATGGCATAGTCAGATCGGCGATTCGACGGTGGCTGAAGGTATCCTCGACCGCATTGTGCATCGGGCGCACCGGATCGAGTTGAAGGGCGATTCGATGAGGAAAAATATCCCGAAGCAAGCCGGAGCGTCAAAGCCCGCTCCGGGCGACTGAGTGCTGAAGGGAAGGGGCCTCAGATGCCGGCCCCTTCCCCCGGCCCCCATCCCCGCTCAAACAGGGGCCAGCCTACGCTTCGCTTCGGACCGGGATCGCGAAAACCGAACGTTTTCTCTTGCCATTCCGATCACTCTCGGGCAGAATGAAAAAGCCAGCGTCGCTTCGCTCCGACCTCGCTGATCGATCACGGGCGAATGGTGATCGGAATCAGAGGAGAATGAGTGATCGCCTTCGGGAGAATCCGCATTAACAGTCCCGATCCTTCCGGCACGAGCATCAGCGCGAAGAATCCTTCGACCTGGAATCGGTATAGCTATACCGGTGGCGATCCGGTCAACCGGTTTGATCCGCGAGGATTGTGCTTCTGGGATGGCGATACGGGCGAATACTGGGATGACACGACAGCGCAGGAGTTGAGCTACGAAGGGCAGATTCTGCTGTCGCAGCTGAATCATTCCGATGGTTCCTGCACGGATCAGTTTGCAGCGGAGAATTCCGCTCTGGGCGCAGCCAGCGGGGATGGCGGCATCTCGAATCAGGTTGGGCCAGACGCCGGCGGCAATGGGCACGCAACGAGAGGCGACGGCTCCCTCTGGGGAGTGATGGGCGCGGCCTATACTAACGCGCTCCAGGAGTTGGAAAACCCTGAGTGCGCACAGACACTTGGCCAAGGCACGTTGGGAAATACCGTCTATTCGGCCAGCCAAGTTCTATCGTTACTTGTGTATTCGAATGTCTTCGGGTCGATCACCGCTGCGCCTCTGATCAGCCCGCCTGGATTGGTGGTTAGCGCGCAAACCTCCGATGTAACGGTAGTCAAGACGCCCAGTTTCACTTACGACACGGTGTCGATAACGCTTAATACATCGACGGGTTACTACGTTTACGGTACGGTAGAACAACAGACTCTGATGTTGCTCCATGAACTTGGACATGCGATGGACTACATCTTTGGTCCGGGTACGAATCAAATGGACCAAACTGACATGAACAATGCAGCATTGAGCGGAGGCAATGACGGCCTGATCGCCAGTCATTGTTTCCAATGATCCGAACGGTGGCGGCAATCGTCGTCTGCTTGGTCTCATTTGCGGTGTGGGCGCAGGTGTCAACAACGGAATCCGGACAATTTCCGATTCTTTCCGTTTGCGAAGCATTGTCGAATCGTCTGAAGTACGACGGACAGATGGTAAGAATCCGTGCCCAAAACACGGGAACCACCGAGTCGTCTAACTTAATCGGGGATCATTGTTCCGGTTCCTTGCTCACCGAAGGATATCGATGGGACTGGATCATCTCGCTCGCTTCGCCGGGCGCGGGAAACACGATTCATCCGATCAATTTTAGATTCGATGAAGCATCGATGCGCCGGGTTTTCTTGAAGTATGAACAACTGCGCCCGCAACTGAAGCCGCACGAGTGTCTGGTGATTACGGTGACTGGATTATTTGAGACCCACGAAGAATGGACTTGGACAAGGTTGGGGACGCCTAGGGGATTTGGCCACCTAAACGGTGCAATGGCGCAGCTCGTGGCAAGAACGTACGACGATGTTGAGGTTGTGCCCAATTGCGGAATGTAACTGGCACAGATCAGCGATACTACGCGCCAGCGTACGGAAGGTTTATTACGCCAGACTCGTACGGCAAGAGCGCGAATCCAAGGAGGCCGGGAAGCTGGAACCGGTATGTGTACGCCAGCGATGATCCGGTGAACCGGAATGACCCCAGCGGCAAGATCGATTGTGAATCATGGTACCAGTGGCTGGAGCACTATAGCGATAGTATTCCGGACAGTTCGACGCTCGGAAACTGTGCGGAAGGGGAGGCCAGTTCGAGCGAGGTCTCCTTTGATCCGTGCTCGGTTAGTGCGGACGTTCTGTCAGCGCTGGATGCTCCCATCTCCTGCGCGGCTCCTCCGTGCTATGACGCGTCGGGCAATGCTGCCTGCTACCAGAATGGGGGCGCCGGTGCTGCTGGTGTTGCGCCAGTTGAGAACACCGGAGGAGCCTCGCCAGCATATTCTGTGATTTTGCAAAATGCCGTAAATGCGGCCGAGGTGGATCTGTCGTTGCCGACCTGCGCGGCGCTTTTTGGTTCCAACTCGGATCCCGCTTTTTCTATGGCTACCGCGAGTATAGCCATAGCGGCGTTCGATGATGCCGTGCCGTCGGGTGTTGGAGCAGCTACGTTGAATGGATCTATTTTCGTTGCTTCGAACCGTTACTTCTTCAGCGGGCTCGATGCCAATGGCCAATCAGTTCTCACAAACCCGTCGAGCGTGTTCAATGGACTGACCTACTTGCAGATGCGGCAGGTGGTTCTTATACACGAGCTGCTTCACCTTACGGGCATAGCCGGAGCCGACAATCAGGGTCAACAAATTACGCTTGGCAACGGAGTTACTGTCAACGGATCTGCTGGCATTACGAAAGCGGTCGTCCAGGATTGCCTTCAATGAGGAGCGTGAAATGCGCGTAGCCCGGGCCGGAAAGCTCTTGGTCGCAGTCGTGGGGTGCGCGTGTTTGTTTTCCCAGTCGACGACGAAGTCTGGCCTCAGTGGAGTTGTGAAGGATGCCTCGGGTGCGTTGGTGAGCGATGCAACGATCAGACTGGAGTCGTCGAGTGGGGGTTTTGCAAGTTCGGCGCGTTCCGGCGTCGATGGTATCTACTCGTTTCTTTCGATACCTCCAGGAACATATTCTGTTACAGCGACGGCGGAGAACGTGTCCGTCGTTACGACCTACGCGCCCATTGTTATTGCTCCGAGCCTGCGAAGCGTACAGGACTTGGACTTGATACCGCTGAAGGAGGGCATTTGGGACGGGTACGAGCTTTGCAGAGCATCGGAAGTCAGCATTCGGCTGATGGGAAGGCGAGCGGAGGCGCTGGAGGGCATAAAGGTATGCTTGTCGCGTCCGGATATGAGTCTGTGCAAGACCACGACCAAGTCTGGTGGCGTGCAGTTTGATATTTCCCCGAGCAAATATGCACTTGAGATAACTGATCGTGACCTGCAGGTTTTGGTCTCAACGGTAGTTGACGCATCCGCTTGTGGTATCTACGACCGAAGGGTCGTGCTTCTTCGGTGAAATGGAATGTGGCTTCCCTACCGCGCGGTTTGAGCGCGGAAATCCAGGGCCGAAGGCCACTACACGGTTCCGCGCGTTGCGGATGCGTGTGAGCGAAATACATGAAGCCCGCGTTATCGGAAGTTGGTGGTTTTAGCGACGCGCACCAGCGCGGCGCGGCCAACTTCGGATAAGGGAGATTATGTATGAGCCATGCTGAGCTTCGTCGCGTGGATTCCGTGCTGCCGCAGGCGCTTCTAATTACCTCTGCCTGGCGACTCAGCTTCTGCCCGGCGCGCAGCGTGCGCCGAGTGAGCGTTTCGCGATGCGACGGCAACAGGCACGACGCGTGTCCGGTGATCCCGCCCTCGCATTGCAAACTTTCACAGAATCGGCAACTTCGTCGAACAGCGCGTCGTCCTGAACTGGCCTTTCGCAGGAAGAGGCGTGCCTGCTCATGCCGCTTCATGGCGCGTAAGACCTCTGGTGGCGGCTTCGTAATAGACGTTACCGGGTGTGTCGCGCCAGTATTGGTAGTTGTCTTCACTTACGACCAGGAGGTCCAGCGGAACATTAAAGCCACGGAGCAAACCACGCAGCCGGACCATTTCCGAGTATCGGTTCACCGGACCGTCTTCCACCACCGTCAGGTCAAAATCGCTGTCCTCGGTGGCAGCGCCAGACGCGCGGGAACCGAATAGAATGATGCGCCTGGGATTTGCGGCGGCAATGATCGTCGCCGACATTTCCGAGGGCTATTTCCTGAACTCGACCCATATCGAAGACTCCGGTTCTCATAATAGAGAATGCGAAGGGCCAGAAGGTTTCTCTGAGTGCGCGAGCTGCCTGGGCGCAAGAGGGGTTGGCTGAGGTCCGCTACAATGGTGGTTTGCCTAAGGTTACTTTTCTTCCCGCCAACGAGACTTTCGAGTTTGAATCCGGCAAGCTGCCCTATAAGAATCACGGCAAGCCGGAATCCGTGCTGGATGTCGCGATGAACTTCGGATTCCATCTGGAACATGCCTGCGGCGGCAGTTGCGCGTGCACGACTTGCCACGTTGTGGTGAAGCAGGGTGCGGACAATCTGTCGCCGATGGATGACGACGAGTTTGACCGCGTGGAACAGGCGTCGGACTTCCAGCTGAATTCGCGGCTTGGATGCCAGGCGATTGTGAAGGGCGATGTCACGCTGCATATTCCGGCATGGAATCGGAATTATGTTAGTGAGGGGCATTAGATTAAGCCAGGGCCGCCTGAAAGGCGGCTGCGGGCACGATTGCCCGCCCCCCCAATCCCGGCTAGGGGAGGGCGAAGGCTACGTAGATCCCGCCTGACGTAGAGCCTTTTCCCGCCTTGCCGTTAGTCGCGTAAATCACCACATATTGCCTGCCGTTTAGTTGGTAGGTGATTGGAGTTGCATTGCCTGACATGGGCAACGTGGTTTCCCACAATAGTTTGCCTGTCCGTTTGTCGAAGGCGCGGAATTTCTTATCGAAATTTGTGGCGGCGATGAAGACCAGGCCGCCTGCCGTCACGATGGGTCCACCGTAGTTTTCAGAGCCCGTATCCTTCATTCCCCTGGCTGCCAGCGCGGGATATTCACCGAGCGGGATTTTCCAGGCGTACTCACCCGTATTGAGATTGATGGCGTTGAGCGTGCCCCAGGGCGGCGCGGTGGCGGGGAAACCATCCGGATCGAGCCAGCGGTTGTAACCACTGAACTTGTAGGTCTGATTGATGCGGGGATCGGTTGGCGCGGAGGCGCTGGCCAGTTCCTTGTTATCGCCGGTGAGGACGAATTGGGCGAGCGCGGTGGTTTCGGTTTGACTCAGATTGGGGAATGACGCCATGCGGCCTCCACCCTGGCGGATGGTATCGGCAACCTGCTGCGTGGTACGGTTACCACGGAGATCGAGCAGAGACGGGAATTGCGGAGGCTGACCGGAGAGATCTTCACGATGGCAGCCGGCGCAGTTGTTCGTATAGAGCTGTTCGGCGGAGCGGGCGCGCGGCGGCGGGGCTTTGTTGATGGCAGAGGTCCACGCGAGATCGTTGGCGTTGACGTAGTAGATGCCGGTTTCGGGATCGAAGGCGGAACCACCCCATTCGGCGCCACCGTCAAAGCCGGGGAAAACGACGGTTTCCTGACCGAGGGCGAGGGGGATGAACTGGCCTTCGCTTTTCAGCTTGGCGAACTGCTCCACAGCCCAGGCATGCGCTTCCGGAGTGCGGTTGGTGAGCAGGTCGGCTGTGAGGAGTTGGCGGGCGAAGGGCGCGGGTTTCGTCGGGAGGGGCTGCGTTGGGGAAGTCACTTCGCCGGGTACGGTGCTGGCCGGATAGGTCTTGTATTCGATGGGGAAGAGGGGCTGTCCGTTGGTCCTATCGAAGAGGTAGAGCCAGCCTTGCTTTGTCGCCTGCGCGACGGCGTCGACGGATTTGCCATCACGCTGCACGGTGACAAGAGTGGGCGGCGAGGGGAAGTCGCGATCCCAGACGTCATGCTTTACCGCCTGGAAGTGCCAGATGCGTTCGCCGGTATCGGCATTAAGCGCGAGAAGGGTGTTGGCGAAGAGGTCATCACCGAGGCGATCGGCGCCGTAGAAATCGGTGGCGGCAGAGCCGGTGGGGACGTAGACGATGCCGCGCTGCGCGTCGACAGCCATGCCGGGCCAGTTGTTGGCGGCGCCGGTGTATTCCCACGCGTCTTTCGGCCAGGTTTCGTAGCCGGTTTCGCCAGGGTGCGGGATGGTGTGGAATTGCCAGCGGATTTTGCCGGTGCGGACGTCGTAGGCGCGAATATCGCCAGGGGGCGCGGGAAGGGCTTCGGGAGTACGGCCACCGACGATGAGCAGATCCTTGTAGATAATGCCGGGACTGGTGATGACCCAGGATTGTTTGGAGGGGTCGCGACCGAGGTCTTCGCGGAGATCGATGCGGCCGTCTTTGCCGAAGGTTTTGATGACTGCGCCGGTTTTGGGGTTGAGGGCGTAGACGAAGCTCTGAACATCAGCGAAGATTCTTTGTTCGGCGTGGTTAGACTGGCTGGACCAGTAGACAACAGAACGATTGGGGCCGCGGCCGCGGACGCCAGAATCGAATTGCCATTTGCGCTTGCCGGTGGCGGCATCGATGGCGACGATTTTGTGGGCGGGGGTGACGCCGTACAGCAGGCCATCGACCATGATGGGCTGGTTTTGGGTGTCGCCAGTGCCATCTTGCGTGTCGTAGGTCCAGGCGACTTTGAGGCGGGCGACGTTGGTGGTGTTGATTTGTTTCAGCGGGGAATAGCGGGTATCGGCGGGGCCGCCGCCGTATGCGGGCCACGGCTGGCTGGTGTTGGCGGCGCGGAGCCCTGCACAGGTGAGGGACAGGACGGCCAGGATCAATGCGATGTGGGGCTTCACTCAGAGCAGCATACTACTTATGAAGCTGTTCCGGCGAAGCTACTTCTTATGGACCATAATATTGCCGTTCATGGTGAGGAAGGTGTAGTCGGGACCACCGCCGTTGATGGTACCGGTGACGGAGCGATCCATGGAGAGTTTGTATTTGCCGATTGGAGCGGGATTTTGGGCGCCGGCCTGGGCATTATTTTGTGGGCTGGCCGAGGTACTGTTCTGCGGGGCTTTCTGTGTATCGTTTTGAGTGGCGGTCTGGGAGGTGGTTTGGGCAGCGTTCTGCGCGCCGGTTCGAGTGAAAGCGTCACGCTTCGTTTTCATGTCTTCGAGGGCTTTCGCTGCGGCTTTCACCTCGGGAGATTCACTGGGGTATTTCTTCTTCGCTCCCTCAAGATCCGCCTCCAGTTGCGCAATGTTCTTGTCGAGTTGCGCAGGGCTCAATGAATTGTAGGGCCGACCTCGGGTATCGTCGGCAGCTGCGGTGGAATCGGCTTCCGGCTTCACGTCGAAATCGCTAAAGATAGAGCCGCTGTCGGATTTGAGTCGCAAGCGCGCCTTCGTATCGGAGGGCAGCCAGACATCCACTCTGCCATTGAGCGAAATAAACGACATAGTCTTGTCGGGTGCGACATGATCGAGCGAAGCCATGACCGCGCCGTTGAGCGTGTGGGCCATTACCGAGCCGGACACGTTCGTCAAGGTAATGGAGCCGTTCGTGTTTTCGATCCCCATATCGCCCGTGATGCCTCTGACGTCGATCAAAGTGCCGTTCACAATTCTCAGTTGCAGATTCGAGTTGACAGGGGCTTCGATGTACAGGTCAATACTGGACCCGGCCAGTGATCCGGCAGAGATGGTGACGAGATTGTGGTCCTGTTCGATATTCAGACCCGGGCGACCGCCGAGGTGCTTCATGCCTGGAGGCGCGATGGTGTCCCGCGGGTTTTGCCCACCCGTCTGGACAGCGGTCACCAGGACGTCGTGACCCGTACCCGCCGTCACTTTGATACTGCCGAGAGACATTATCGCTTTGATGGTGACAGGCTGTGCCGGGTCCGAAACGGGTACGGTGATTTTCTCCTGCGCCAGAGCGACGAGGGCGCAAGCCACGAAAACGACTGAAATATGGATGAGTCGCATTGGAGCCTGGTCCCCCTTTTCCCTCATGCCTGTGGCCTTGACGCGCCGTAAACAAGTTTTATGTCTGAGTTCTTATCGCCAGGAAAAGTACAGGTGAGAGGTTCGCCATCAATTATTTTGCGCCCGCTGGCAGAGGCGGCAGGAAAAGGGGCATGCCGACAGGCATCAGTGCGTAACGACGATTGACGGGGAGTTGCCGGCTTTGTGGATCAGGATGCTGCCGTTCATGGTCTGGAAGGTGTATTCGGGACCACCGCCGTTGATGGTGCCGGTGACGGAGCGGTCGACGGAGATTTTATATTTACCATTCTGGCTGCGCGAGTCCTCGATTGCCGGTTTCGCGGAATCGGCTTCCAGCTTGACGTCAAAATCGCTGAAGATGGAGCCGTTGTCGGTCTTGAGGCGCAGGCGAGCTTTGGTATCGGCAGGGAGCGTGACATCCACCTTGCCGTTGAGCGAGGTGAACGACATTGGTTTATCGGGCGTGACATGGTCCAGCGATGCGGTGACACTGCCGTTCAGGGTGTGCGCCACGACCGATCCGGAGACGTTAGTGAGCTTGATGTAACCATTCGTGTTCTCAATTTCCAGATCACCGCTGATGCCGGTGACGTCGATGGAACTGCCGTTCATGGTTTTGAGCTGCAGGTTGGAGTTGACGGGAGCTTCGATCAGGAGATCGCCGCCCCGACCAGTCATGGAGCCAGCGGAAATGGTGACGACGTTGTGGTCCTCTTCAATGTTCATACCGGGGCGGGCGCCGATACGCTTCATGCCGGGAGGCGCGGTATCGCGTTCGGAGTTATTCCCGTTCATCCCCTGGGTCGCCGTCACATAGAGCTCGCGACCGGTTCCCGCAGTCACTTTGATGCTGGAGAGGAACAGGGTCGCTTTGATGGTGACCGGCTGCGACGGATTCGAGATTGGCACGGTGATTTTATCCTGCGCCGCGGCGATGAGGGCACAGGCTGCGGAAATGATTGCAATATGGATGATTCGCATTTGGGGTTTTGTCCTTTTACTTCTTGCTTCGGTTACTTCGCTTGCTTCCTGATCTGAATACTGCCGTTGACGGTCTCGAGTTTGATATGCGGGCCGCCCGAACCTACCCGTATATGCGACTCGCCGCGCGCCTTGTAGACAAATTTGCCGTTTTCCTTTGTCGCGGCACCGTTTGAGGCAGCGAGCATAGTGGATTCAAAGTCCGTGAACATGCCGCCGTTGACCGTCTTGAGATCGAAATCGGCTGAAAGATTGGGCTGAAACGTCACTTCGATCTTGCCGTTCACCGACGTAAATGCGCTGTCGGCTTTTGGATTCTCGCGGAATGAGACCACGTTGGCGCCATTGACGGCTGCCGCTGTGCCGGACCCTGCCATGTTCGTCATAGCGATCTGGCCATTGACGCTTCCGACATCGAAGAGGCCGGTGGTGTCCTGGGCCGCGACGCCGCCGTTGACCGTTCGGAGATGGAGGGCAGTTTCGCGCGGAACGCGCACCGTTATTTCGTAACTAACATTGTAGTGGCGGTCGGAATTTTCATGAAATCCGTGATAGTCGCTGGAGCGATTATTGCTGTCGCGGTAGGGGCCGTTCTCGTAAAGTTGCGCCGTGCCGTTTTTCTCGTTGATATCGAGAGTCACTTCCTTCTTCGCGCGGTTCACTTCATCCTGCGTGGCGGCACGGATGACCCGTTCGCCTTCTACACGGATGGCGCCGCCCGTGTCTCCGATGACTTTAACGCTGCCGTTGACGAGATCGACGTCCAGAGTCTTGTCGCCGGTGAAAGTGTGCGTCACAGGCTCGCGATCGACAACATTGTAGTCGTTACCGGTAGCCGCATTGAGGAATGCGGCGAGAGCGAAGAATGCAAGACCAGGTTTGTTCATCACGTATCCTCTATTGAGCTAACTGAGTCACTGCGTATGTGGCGCGTTCGCGAACGGTGGGATTGATGCCGGGCCGGGCGACGAGATCCCGTATGACGGGGAGAGCGTTTTTATCACGGGCATCGACGAGGTAATCGATCAGGGCGGCCTGCACCATGGGAGAATCCTGCTGGGTTAGCGCTTCCTGCATAGAGTTGCGGACGCGGGTGTCGCCGGCTACCTTGCTCAGAGCATCCACGGCGGCAAGACGGACGTTTACGCTGGAATCGCGGTTGACGGTATCGATGAGAGCACTGACGATTTGGGGTTCAAGCGACGACATGCGACTGCTGTAATCGACGCCGCGCAGGCGATCCGCCGCCGATTGCTGCTGCAAGAGTGACAGCGCGACCAGCTGCCTGGTGCTGGCGACCTCTTCGCGAAGACTGGCCACTTCATTGCGCTCACCGCGGGCGCGCTCGAGATACGAGCCCGCGCCGAAGCCGATGGCGAGGCAGAGCGCCGCAAAGGCCACCTGCCAGGCGGGGCTGGACTTCCAGACATGCCACCAGGACCGGGATGCAGGAGTTGCCTGATGAAAAGCAGTGGCAGATTCAGGGGTAATGAACGAATCGAGCGTTTGTTCCCAACGGGCCCGCAACGCCAGGCTGGGTTCCGCCGCCGGCAGATCACCGAGCCTTTCCCACATAGCGGTGAGCGAGTACATTTCCGCCGCGCAGGCAGGGCAGCTATCGAGGTGGGTCTGCAGCGATGCCGCAGAATCGGAGTCCAGTTCTTTCGTCCAGGCTCCGGCCATCAGTTCCCGGGCGTGTTCGCATGAGTTATCAATCATGATGCTTTCTCCTTTCGCAGGCCGTGAAAGACCTGTCCCATTTCCTTCATGGCGCGGAAAACGCGCACTTTCACGGTGCCTGCTTCGCAGCCGAGAATCCGGCCCATTTGCTCGTACGTCAGACCCTGAAAACGGCTGAGCACGATGAGTTCGCGCTTCTCGTCCGGCAACTCACGGAGGGCGCGGTGGAGCAGCGCCAGATCCTGCTGTTTCGCGGCGGAATCGAGTTGAGACGGTCGTCCGCTATCCACCAGTTCGAGCTGGCCTTCAGCCGCCGGGGTTTCGAGGCGGTGCTTTTTCGTGTGGTCGGCAAAGACATTGCGCGCAATTCGGTACATCCAAGCCTCAAAGAGGTCGCCGGAGGTGTAGGTGTGGCGGTAACGGATCATGCGAAGAAAGACCTCATGGGTGAGGTCTTCAGCGGGCGACTGCCTGCCGGTGAGGCGGAAGAAGAAGCGGAATAGCGCTCTGTGCCGACGTTCATAAATTTCGCTCATACCAGCCAGATTTCCGCTCGCAGCGCCGGGATTGGCGTCGCGGGCGATTGCCACCATCAGTTCATGGTCCGATTTGGTGTTCACCGTGCTCATTCAGGTTAACTGCGGAGGCGGGGAAAGGTTACAGTGAAAGGTTACATGACCGCTGCTTTGACCGCTCCTTGTGTCGCTCCGGCGACCGTGTCTCCTGCCCCTCAGGTGACCGCTCCTTTCACCTTTATCGACCTTTTTGCGGGCATTGGGGGGTTTCGGGTGGCCCTTGAAAAGCTCGGCGGGAAGTGCCTTTTTTCGTCGGAGTGGGATAAATATTCCCGCAAGACGTACGAAGCCTGGTTCGGAGAGGTTCCACACGGCGATATCAACGAACTGGACCTTGCCACCGTTCCGAATCACGATTTGCTGGCGGCGGGCTTTCCCTGTCAGCCATTTTCGCTGGCAGGAGTATCGAAGAAGAACAGCCTGGGTCGCGAGCATGGATTTCGAGACGCCACGCAGGGCACGTTGTTCTTTCGCCTTGCCGAGATCATTGAAGCGAAGCGGCCGCGCGCCATCCTGCTGGAAAATGTAAAAAACCTGCGTTCGCACGATAAAGGCCGGACGTGGCGGGTGGTTCGGGACACGCTGGAAGAACTGGATTACGAGGTCTTCACGGAAGTAATTGATGCGGCAGGGTGGGTACCGCAACATCGAGAACGGGTTTACATTGCCGGATTCGACAGGCGGCGATATCGAGGCCGGAGTTTTCTGGAACCACTGGAGTTTCGCTTTCCTGCGCCACCACCGTCACGTCCCGCATTTGGCAGCATTCTGGAGCGGTCACCGGATCCGAAGTATACGCTTAGCGACCACCTCTGGGACTATTTGCAGCGATATGCGGAGAAGCATCGCGCAAAGGGCAATGGGTTTGGGTTTGGCATCGCGGACCCGAACGGCATTTCGCGCACGCTCAGTGCGCGGTATCACAAGGACGGGGCGGAGATTCTTGTGGCGCAGGGGAGGGGCAAGGCTCCTCGCAGGCTAACGCCGCTGGAGTGCGCGCGGCTGATGGGGTTCGATACGGAGAACGGGAAGAAGATCGTCGTATCCGACACGCAAGCTTATAGGCAGTTCGGGAATGCCGTGGTTCCGAAGGTGATTGAAGCGATCGGGCGGGAGATTACGGCGCTGTTATGACCGATGTGCATACTCCCGGGCAGCGCAGCTTTAATATGTCGCGGATACAGGGGCGCGACACGAAGCCTGAGATGCGCGTTCGAAAACTGCTGCATGGCGTGGGGTTTCGGTATCGGCTGCATGTGAAGGATCTGCCGGGCAAGCCGGATCTGGTGTTTCCACGCGCGAAGGCGATATTGTTCGTTCACGGATGCTTCTGGCATATGCACCGGTGCAAGTGGGGAAAGCCCGCACCTGCAACAAACAAGACATTTTGGGCGGAGAAGCGACGGGGAAATGCGGAACGCGACAAGCGTAACCGTAAGCTGTTGCGCGCCGAAGGCTGGCAGGTGTTCGAGATCTGGGAATGCCAGACGCGCAGGGACGAGACGATGCGTGTCAAGCTGGCGCCGCTGGTGAAGCTGCTTACTGGACGTTGATCGTCACTTTGTTCGATATGGCGGTTGCGCCGGTTGCCGGATCGGTGGCGGTAATCACCAGCGGCACCGCGGCACCTGGCGTTACTCCGGCGGGTACCTGCACATTAACCTGGTAGAGCGCGGATAAGGTCGGCGTCAGGCCTGAGAATACGACCGGCGCAGATACGCCGCCGATAGTAGCCGTCACTTTGGCGTTCGTATAGTAGATCAGGTTAGTGGGCGCGGCTACACCATCACCGGGTTGCTGTTGTCCCGAGGGGCCAGCGACCACACCTAAGCCGGTTGCGTAGACAACCAGGTAATCCTGAGCGTGGGCCGGGTTGGACGACGTGATCAGGTTGCCCGTTGAGGCGTTAGTGACAACGCCTGCACCGGAGCCAGAGGTATCCACCGTATAAGTACCGGGCTGGAGTTCCGTTACGGTCACGGGAACGGGTACCGATTGGGCGGTCCCTCTGACGATGACCAGAGGATAAGTCGCATTCGGGACAATGCCCTGAGGAACCAGCGCATTAACCTGACCGGGGGCAGCGTAGAGAAGCGGCATCGGAATGCCACCGAGGAGGAGTTGCGTTCCGTTTAGGGTTGTCGGCAGCGGAAGTGAGGTTGCATTCGGATTGCCAGAACCCGCCAGGCCAGTGCCGTAGATAGCGATGTAACTTCCCGGCGAGACCAGTTGCGGAGTGGCTTGACCGGCGCTGGCGGCATTGGCGATTCCAGTTGGCTGCGGCGCGGATGTGGCAGTTGCGGCCAGCACGGCCACAGTCAGACTGGTATTGATGGACGGGTTCACCGCGAGGCTGTTCTCCGAGACGACGGGCTGCAGCACGACGGCTGCGGCAGCGTTGACAGGGGTCCACGTCGCTTCCCAGAACCCGGAACCCGTATCGTTCAGATTGAGAGATGGGTCGCCGCTGCTGAACGCAACCTGAACAGAACCACCGGACGCAGCGGTTACTGCGTTGCCGCAATCGTCAATAACCTGCAGCTGGATGGTGGTGGCGACAGCAGCATGCTGAGTGGACTGGCTCGCGGGTTGAGCAAAGAGCGGCACCAGGAAGCTGGGCTTGCCACCGGGGCAGGCGGAGGTCGCGAGAGGCCGCAGCGTTGCCGGACGAGGCCGCGACAAGTCGGCGGGCAATGGAGCACCGCCCACAGCACTACCACCGCCGATCGCGAACGCGATCACCTGGATAGTAGCGACGCCGCCATCGGCGAAGGACAGCGTGACGGTGCCGGTCTGCAGGCCTGAAAGGCCACTCAGGTTAGCAAGGATCTGGAATGAGCTGGCGCCGGGCGCCGCCGAGCCAGTGGCGGGACTCGCCGAAAGCCAGGATGCACCATTCGCAGTAAACGTGCTGGCGGAGTAGGCGACCGACGCAGCCGACTGATTGTAGAGAGTCAGCGTTTGTGTAACGGGTGCCGTGGCAGTGGCGAAACCATAGAGGATGACGCCGTTGGTGGAAGGCGTAACGGCAGTTCCGGTTGCGGCCGCGAGGACCGTGAGCGCTACTGAAACAGTCTGCGGGGTGTCGGTGGCATTTGGATCGGCCACGTTCACCGAGCCATAATACTGCCCGGCAGCCAGCCCCGAGGTATTGACGGAAACCGAGACGGGCGGTCCGATCTTGTCGACCGCGATAGTGCCTGAGGACGCGGTAGCCGAGAGCCAGTTTCCACCAGACGTGGTGCTGGTTTGCGCCGTCCAGTTCAGCGGTCCGGCGCCGTCGTTAACGATGATGAAGGTCTGTGCGGGAGGCGAACTGCCGCCAGCGACCGCGGTAAATGTCAGGCCGTCCTTTGAAATGTCTATGGAAGGTGCGGCTGGCTTCGTCACGACCAGCACTACAGCCACTGAGGACTGTACCGATGAGTTCGACTGACTGACGGTGATGTTGCCGTTGTAAGTGCCGGGGCTCAGACTGGACGGACTAATCGTAAACGGGATCAGCGACGGCGAACCCGGTGTCGCGGAGCCTGTGGTGGGGCCAGCGAGAGTGAGCCATCCCGCAGCACTGGTCGCCTGAACCGAAAACTGCAGGGTACCACCACCGGCATTCGAGACAATCACGTTTTGGCCGGAAGAGCCTCCATTACCCTGGGGAACTGTCACGCTGAACGTGGAGGGCGTGACGACCATAACCGGGGCAGCGGCAGGCGTAACGGTCAGAGTGACCGGCACGGCAATGGTACCCGAGGTTCCGGTGGAGACAGTGATACTTCCCGTATATGTGGCTGGAGCGAGGCCGGCAACATTGACGGAGACAGCGACTGTGCCTGGCGTGGCGGCAGACGCAGCGGCAGACGCCGGAACGGAAAGCCAGTTGCCGGTGCTGGATGCAGAGGCGGTGAAACTACCGCCGGCGGGTGAGCTGAAGACCGAAATACCCTGGACCTGCGGCAGAGTCGAGCTGCCCTGTTGATACGTAAAGGTGAGGGCCTGGGGCGCGACAACGTACTTTGTGGCCTGCGCCGAGACATTGAGGGTAACGGGAACGGATACGACACCGTTGCCAGACGCAAAGTTCACGGTGCCGGTGTCAGCGCTGCCAGCAGCAATGCCGGCAGGGTTGGCGCTGATGGTCACCGTGGCCGTGTACGTATATAGGAAGTTGGCGAACGACGCCTGCGTCATTGTTCCGGAAGCAGGGGACACCGAGAGCCAGCCCTGACCCTGGTTGGTATTGAAATTACTGGAGTACGTGGGCGCGCCCTGGGTTTCAGTCACGTAGCTGAGGGTCACGGTCTGTGACGCCGTGGCTCCGCCGACTGCCGCGTTGATCGTCACGCTGGCAGGGGCAACTGACAACGGATTTCCGCCGCCAACTCCACCTCCGCCACCACCCCCGCCTCCGCTGGAGGCCGGATTTATGGTGAAGGACTGAACTACAGGCGATGCGGCGGCCCAATTCGTGCTGCCGGGCTGGGAAGCGGTGATCGAACAGGTACCGGCGGCGACTGGCGTAAGGCTGGATCCGCTGACAGTGCAGATGCTCGTGGTCGTGGACGCGTAGCTCACGGCCAACCCCGATGTGGCTGTTGCCGTAAGCGTAAATGCCGAGGCGGGCAACGTGACAGCACTGATCGTGCCGAAGTTAATCGTTTGCAATCCCTGATTCACCGCAAAGGTCTGGGTAATCGGGGTGGCGGGAGCAAAGGTTGAGTTGCCGGTTTGGCTGGCGGTGATAGAGCAGGTTCCTACGTTGACCAGGGTTATTGCAGTGCCGGATAGAGTGCAGATGGAGGGGCTGTTAGAAAGATAGCTGACCGCCAGACCGGATGTTGCAGTAGCGCCGAGCGCGGGCGGCGTGGCACCAAAGGCTTGAGCAGTGAGCGTACCGAAGGTTATTGATTGCGATGTCAGGGTGCTGACAAGGAACGTTTGCGTGACCGGTGTCGCGGCTGCGTATGTGCCGTTACCAGCCTGGCTGGCGGTGATGGAGCAGGTGCCGACAGCGGCAAGTGAAATCGCCGTCCCGGAAACGGTGCAAATCGACTGGCTGTTGGATACATAAGTAACTGCAAGACCGGAACTCGCGGTCGCACCGAGAGCCGGCGGCGTGTTACCCAGGGTTTGAGTGGAGAGCGGTCCAAAGGTGATTGTTTGCGCCGCGAGGACAGTAAATGTTTGGGTGACCGGAGTCGCGGCAGCATAGGTTGTGCCGTTGCCCGGCTGGCTGGCGGTGATGGAGCAGGTACCGCCGGTGAGCAGCGTAATCGCGGTGCCGGAAACTGTACAGACCGAGGTGCTGTTAGAGGTGAAGGTGACGGCAAGGCCGGAGGTCGCACCAGCACTAAGCGCGGGCGGTTGGACGCCAACAGCCTGTGTGGTGAGAGGCCCGAATGTGATGGTTTGCGAAGCTGCGCTGACTGTAAATGTCTGGGTGACCGGAGTCGCGGCGGAGTACGCAGTGGAGTTGCCGGACTGGATGGCCGTGATGGAACAGGTACCCACTCCAACCAAAGTGATGGCGGTGCCGGAAACTGTGCAAACCGCAGTGTTGTTGGATACGAAAGTCACGGGCAGCCCGGAGGTGGCGGTGGCGCTGAGTGCGGGCGGCGTAGTGCCAAACGCCTGCGTGGTGAGTGCCGGGAAACTGATGGTTTGGGCGTTCAGAACGGTGAAAGTCTGAGTCACGGGGGTTGCAGGAGCATAGGTCCCGTTGCCGCCCTGTGTGGCCGTGATTGAACAAACGCCGGTACCGATCAGAGTCACAGTGACTCCGTTCACTGTACAAACAGACGTATTGTTAGACGCAAATGTCACTGTCAAGGCCGACGTGGCGGTCGCGCTGAGCGGCGGCACGGTTGCCCCTGGTGTTTGGGGCGGGAGTGTTCCGAACGTTATAGTTTGCGGCGTCAACGTGGAAACCAGGAATGTCTGGGTCACCGAAGGAGCCGCAGCATACGTGCCGTTGCCGGCCTGGCTCGCAGTGATCGAACAGGTTCCCGTGGTCACGAGCGTTATATTCACGCCGGAGACTGTGCAGACGGAAGTATTATTCGAAATGTAGCTGACTACAAGTCCGGAAGTGGCCGTTGCGTTGAGCGGCGGCACGGTGGAGCCGGTGTTTTGCGTGCTGAGCGTGCCGAAATTGATGCTCTGACTGAGTAAGACGGTGAATGTTTGGGTAATGGATGTCGCCGCGGCGTAGGTGGTTCCGTTGCCCGGTTGGCTGGCTGTGATGGAACACGTGCCGCCCGTAACAAGCGTGATCGCAGTGCCGGAAACGGTGCATATGGAGGCGCTGTTCGAGGAGAACGCGACTGCGAGTCCAGAAGTTGCCGTTGCACTCAGAGCCGGGGGTGTTGTGCCGAGGGTCTGGGTGGTCAGGGGACCAAAAGTGATTGTCTGCGTGTTCAGGACCGCGAAAGTCTGAGTAACCGGAGTAGCCGCAGCATAGGTGGAATTGCCGGACTGGCTGGCTGTGATTGAGCAGGTACCTACAGTCTGCAGAGTGATATTGACTCCGGAGACGGTACAGACTGCGGTGTTGTTCGAAACGTAGGTCACGGCCAATGTGGAAGTCGCGGTGGCATTCAGCGGCGGAACGCTGGAACCGAGAGTTAAGGCGCTCAGTGCTCCGAAGGAAATGCTCTGCGACGTCAGGGCTGAGACGAGGAAGGTCTGGGTCACCGACGGTGCGGCGGCGAAACTTCCATTGCCGGATTGGCTGGCGGTAATGGAGCAGGTACCCGTAGTGAGCAGCGTTATGGTGGCGACGGAGACGGTACAGACCGAGGTGTTCTTCGAAACGTAGGTCACGGTCAATCCGGAAGTTGCGGTAGCACTCAGAGCCGGAACAGTTGCGCCAATTGTTTGCGTTGGCAGCGTGCCGAAGCTGATGGTTTGGGTACCGAGGACGTTGAAAGTCTGGGTAACGGAACTCGCGGCCGCCCATGTGATGCTATCGCCCGGCTGGCTGGCGGTAATGGAACACGTGCCGGAGGAAGCGAGCGTAATAGCGGTGCCGGAGACCGTGCAGATGGAAGTGCTGTTAGAGATATATGAGACCGTGAGGCCTGAAGTCGCTGTGGCGCCCAGAACCGGCGGAGTTGTGCCGAGAGTCTGAGTGGGAATGGTTCCGAAGGAAATAGTTTGTGGAGTCAGATTCACCGTGAACGTCTGAGTCACGGCGGCTGCGGCTGCGAAGGTGGAATTGCCGAGCTGAGTGGCTGTGATGGAACAGGTACCGGCGCCAACAAGAGTAATGGTCGTGGTGGAGACCGTGCAGACCGAAGGACTATTGGAGCCAAAAGAAACCGTCAGATTTGAACTGGCAGTAGCGCTCAGGGCGGGCGGCGGCGTACCGAGTGTTTGCGTGGTGAGCGGTCCGAACGTGATGGTCTGCGGTTCGAGCGTGACGTTGAACGTTTGAGTTACGGGCGTCGCGGCCGAATAGGTCGCATTGCCGGTCTGATTGGCGGTGATGGAACAAACGCCCGCCGAAACCAGGGTTATGGCAGTGCCGGAAACGGTGCAGATCGGGCTGCTATTCGAGACGAAAGTTACTGGCAGGCTGGACGTCGCACTCGCACTGAGCGCGGGCGGCGTGGTCCCCAAAACCTGATCGGCCAGGGCTCCGAACGTGATCGTCTGTGAGGTCAGCGGCGTCTGGTTGGAAATGACGAGGTCGGTAGCGTCGTAAATCGTATCGGGATTCGCGGTGTAGTCGGTCGCAGGAATATTCCAGGTAACCGTGAAGGTTTGAGAATTGAGAGCGTCAAGGGAATAGGGACCAGAAGCTGAGCCGTTGTATAACTCGAGGGAGCCAGTGTCGAGCGTACCGGAAAACGTAATGGAACTAATCTGAGCGTCACAGGAAGGCGAGCAGCCTGCATTGCTGAGGTCGAAGGAGAGTGACCACGGATTGGTGGCCTCGCCTGTGTATGCAGTGAAATTTGAATTCGTGGGCGCGATGCTGTCGCTCGCACCATTACTTGAAAAAACCAGAGGCGAAGTCGGCAGACCGCTTGCGTTCGAGGTAAACGTGATCGTGAGTTGCCAGGATGCAATGTTCACGGCGTTGCAGACGTTGTACGCAGCGGCCAGCTGCTCGCATCCGTTGGTTGCGCCGGTATAGTTGTACAGACTGACGGTCTGATAGCCGAAGTGCGGGCCCGTGAGCGTGAGCTGGCCTATATCAGCAGTTTGCGCCGCTAACTGGCACACACCGCCGAGAATACCCATAAACAACACCGCAGTAACTGTGGCTAACCTTTTCATATCGTTCCCCTGGGTGTTCCGGCGGCTACTGTGTTGTAAACGGCAATTCAACACTGGACGAATACGTGGTACCGGCGATATCCAGCGGCACGGAGACTCCGGTGCTGATCCATAAGTGATAAGTTGTGGCCGCAGCGAGTCCGGACGTGGTGATGGTGACCGTCTTCTGGTCGGACGAGAGCGCGATATTCAGTGTCACGCCGGCAACCAGAGTATTGCTCGTATTACGCAGCGAAATACCACCATACTTTTGCAGCAGGCCGGCATATTCGGCAGCGTGGTCGAAGGTGATCGTGATGGTCGGGCTGTCGAGCACGTTCGGCACGGTTGTGTTTTGAGGCAGTGCCACCGTGCCGCTGCCGGTCGTGACAGTCGCCGACTGGAAGACGAGGCTTGCGTCTATATAGTTTGGCCCTGTCGTGAAGGCAAAGGTGGTTGTCGCCGCCGCGTTACCTGCCACGTCGGTCACGCCGGTGACGTTGACCGTATAGGTTGTATTCGGCAGCAGCAGCGACTGCGGATAGATTCGGATGACCGTATCGTCCGTGTAGTACTGGCTGTCGAAACCAACCGAAATTGGCACGCTGCCGCCGGCAGTCAAAGTTATGTTTCCAAAACTGGTGCCGCTGACAGGGGCGCTGAAGACGACTTCAATCGCTGTGTTCGTCGGCACGGGCACCGAGATATTGGTCACGGGGTTAGTAGCGAGGATCGTCGGCCCGGTAGTGTTCGTGGTGGCCGCGGTAGTGAAGGCCTGCTGCGTCCCGCCGTACGAATTGCCGTTGAGATCCGTGAAGTTATAAAGATAGACATGATCGTTGGTCGCATTCGGCGTCAGATTGGCCTGGGGAATGATCGTCAGCGTGCGCCCGTCGGATGAGACGTTCGCGTTGATTTTCGGGTAGCATGCTGAACCGCAATTCGCGGAATCGTAAATATAGAGACCTGACGTGTTACTTCCTGTCGTATTGGCGATCACGGTCGACGGGTCGAGCGGCTTATTGAAGACGTAGGTGAAGGTCGTGTTGGTCGGCACAAGCGTGTTGTTGTTGCCGTTGATGCTTTGGGCGACGATGTAGGGGGCCGAGAAATCCGCGCCCGCCATTGTGGTGAAGGTCGGGCTCTGTGCGGAGATTGAAGCTCCGGTCAGGTCTGTAACACCGGGAGTGAGCTGGATAGTAATTGTGGAGCTATCCGGCAGTGGCACAAGCGGCGTCAGCGTTGCGACGGTCTGCGACGGCGTATTGATAGTGCCGAATGACGCCGTCCACGGAATCTGCGTCGCACCGTTGAGCAGGGTAACGCTGCTGGAGTTGATGGTCGATGTATCGATGACTTTGCTGAAGAGGAGGCGCACTGGCGCATTGTCGCCGACACTCGTGCTGGTGCTAAATGGCGTCACAGCCGCCACAGTGGGAGGCGTATTGTCCAGGACGGCGCTTGCCTGTACATATTCGTAGTAACCGTCGCCGGCGAATGCGTCGCCAGCAACATCCTGTATTCCGGTAGTCAGAGTGACGTAAAAATATGCCGACAGCGGGAACGGGGACGTCGGTGTGAAACGGGCGATCGTGTTGTTGTTCAGCAGCGTGAGCGCACCCGGGATCATCGTGCCGCCGGGGCCTGAGCCCGTGGTCACCTTGAAAGTCGTGGACGTGACGGTGGCAGGGTTCAACGGCTTCGAGAACTGAATCTCGACCAGCGTATTCGTGGTATAGACGCTGTTGTAGCGCCCGGGGTACTCGGAAACTTCGGTCGGCGCGCCAGCCGCGGCAGCGGCCTGAGTCGTGAAGCTGAGTTTATATGCCGTTGCCGGATTTCCGCTCGTATCGGTTGCAGTGGACGTCAGGTAAGCCTCGACGAGCGCTCCCGGCAGGAAGCTCGAGTTCGGGGTCCAGGTGATGCCGCGAAGATCGGCGGTCAGCGTAGGCGTACCAGTGATCAACACGCCGTTTTGCACCACATACATTCCGGCCTGAACCGTGGAGAGATTCATCGGGGCGCTCGTGAAGAAGGTAATGGGAGTGGTGACGGGAGCCCCGCTGCCCGGGCGCGCCTGAATCACGGACGGCGCTGAGGTGGGCTGCGATGGAAGCGTGGTGAACGTAGCCTGGTAGGCATTCGCCATATTATTGCCGGCGTAATCCTGCACGCCCGTGTTCACAGCGACCTCCACCGTCGTGTTGTACGGCAGAGTGGTACTCAGGGTGACTGTGCGGTGGTCGGTGGAATAGCCGATGGTGGGATTCACAAACGTCGTCCCGTAGTACATGGCGAAATTGGACGCATTGATCGTGTTGACGTTCAGCGATTTGTTAAACGTCAGGCTGACGCCTGCGTACGGACCCACATTGGTCGCGCCGTTGCCTGGCGACATGGAGATGACCTGCGGAGGTGTGTTATCGACGGTGCTGGCGGTAGTAAAGACCGCGTTGGAGCCGCCGCTCAGGCTGGTGAAATAGTTGCCTGCGTAGTCCGTGATATTGGAGTTATAGCCAACGTAGACGTTGATCGTCGCGCTCGGGGGCAGCGCGACTGCGGGTGTGAATACGAGCGTGTTGGGGGTCGGATTGGTCACGGTTCCGGATATCTGGAGGTTGCCATTATTGCTCTGGTAAACCTGGAACGTGCTGGCATTCAGTGAATTCGGATTGAGCGGCTGGCTGAAGGTCGCCGTGATCGCCGAGGTAATGGCAATACCCGCCGCACCCGGCGCGGGATTCGTCATGGCAATGGTTCCGTGGAAATTGGAAGCTTCGACTGATGTGCCGGTCGTGAAGGAACTGCTGAAGGCCGAAACCCCATTGCCGTCCAGATCGGTGAACGCCCCACCTGCCACGTTGATCGTGTAGGTGGTGGAAGCCTGAAGATTTCCGCCGAGCGTGAGAGTCAGCGTGTAGCCATCACTCGAGACGCTTACGGTGTCCGTACCCGAAACAGGCGCAGGAGAAAGAGTGACGCTTGAATTGGTAATCAAACCCGGCGCCGCTGGCTTCGCGAGAACGACGGATATGGCGGGATTTAATGGAACGCCGGTGGCGCCATTGGGCGGATTGACGCTCGAGACCGTCTCCGGAGTTGTGTCAGTCGAGGTGCTGGTGTAGAAGTATTCGCCACTTGAGCCAGTACAATTACCGGCCAGATTGCAGACGCTGTTGAGATAGAAGTAGTAGCGTGTGCCGGGGCTCAGGGTCCCGGGATAAGTGAAGCGGACGCTCTTATAATCGGCCGCCCAGACCAGCGCCGAACCATTTACAAAACCGCCGTTTTGTACGTTGTAGAAGTTGTAGCTACCGCTCGTTATTGGATTCACCTGCTCGTTAAACGCAAACTCGATCTGTGGATTGGTGCCGGTTGTCGAATTATAGAGTGGGCTGACGAGGGTGATTGTCGGGTTAGTCAGTTCAAAGCTGGCGCCGGTTGTGAAACTACGGCTGACGCTGCCGCTCTGCGTATTCCCGGCGGTGTCCTGAAGTCCGGTAACGGTGAATACATACGGCGTGGAGGCACTCAGGATTGAGTTCGGAACCAAAGTCAAAATCGTCCCGCCAGAAGAAAGCTGGGCGGTCACCGGGACAGGGTTGCCACCCTGTGTGAGAGTGACGCCGGCCAGCGAAAGCGGGGAGACGGGGCGATCGAACTGCACCATGGGACTAAAGTTAATGGGCGGATTCGTGCCGTTCACCGGCGTCATCAGCGTCACCACCGGTCCGCCGGGAGCCGCTACCAGAACCGTATTGAAATAGAGGCTGAAACCACCGCCGGAGTTGCCGTTCAGATCCACCAGACCGGTGATGTAGACCCGATAGGAATGGTCGACGGACAGCTGGCTCGTGGGAGTGATTAACACGCCGCTGGATCCGTTGGCCGTGAGACTGGCGGGCACGAGCGTGTTGCCCAATGTCGTATCCCACAGATTAAAGCTATTGCCGTAGATCACGGACCGGAAGTCCAGGGGCTTATTGAAAGTGATGGAGACGCTGGTCGTTACCGGTACATTGTTGGTCGCGGAGTTGTTGATCGTGGTCGCGATATTGCTGGTCACGAAGGTTGGCCCATTGTAGTCGGGCGAGGCTTGGGTTGTGAACGAAAGGGTATACGGGGTCGGGTTTAACGCGTCGCCCTCGTAATCGGAAATGCCATTCAGTGTCAGCGTGATGCTCGCGCTCGGAGGCAGAGGCGCCTGCGGCGTGATGGTCATGATGTACGTCGACGAATTGTAGCTGAGGGACAGCGGGATATTCCCGCTGGGGCCGGTCAGCGTTACATTGGACGGATCCAGTGTATTTTGGTCCACATTCTCGCTGAAGTTCACGGAGATGACGGCGTTGGTGCCGATCCCGGTCGCGCCGTTGGTCGGTGCGGTTGCCGTTACCGATGGAGCCGCCGAGTTGGATCCCGTACCTGAATAAATGTCATACAGATAGGTACTGTTATTTCCAGCGAAACTCAGGCCGGTAGTGTCCTGTATTGCGGTTGTCGCGAAAATGTAATAGTTGGTGTTGGGATTCAGCGGGCTGGAGGGCTTAAAGCGCAACAAACGGCCGTTATCCAGCAACGTGGTGGTTCCGGCAACTGCGGAATTTCCATTGCTGGTGCTGCTGACATAGAAGGTGGAACTAGTCACAGTTGCCGGATTGAGAGGTTTGCTAAACAGCATCTCGATGGCGGCGGTTGTATCACTTGCGTTACCGTACTCGCCCGGATGGTAGGCAAGGACGGTCGGGGCGACACCGGTGAGGCTCGGGGCGATCGTGAAGGCCGACTGGTAATTCACGAGGGCGTTGCCGCTGGCATCGGTTGCGCCGCTGGTAAAGAACACCTGAATAAGCGCCCCGCCCGTGAACGTGCCGCCAGTAGGAGTAAACTCCACATCCTGATTACCGGCCGCCACAGTAATAGTGCCGGTAATTGCTGTGCCGTTTTGAGAAACGATCAGAGTGCTCGAAGTTACGCTGGCCGGATTCATGGCCTTGCTCATGAAGAACGTAACGGGAGTGGCGGCGTTGATGCCCGTTGCGCCGCTACCGGGACGCATGGTGGTAACGGTGGGCTGAGAGGTTGACGGCTGCGGGGCAGTTGTAAATGTCGAGGTAAATTCGGTCGCGAGGTGGTTTCCTTCCAGATCCGCGATATTGGGATTGATCGCCACGGTGAACGTCGTACTGTACGGCAGATTGCCGGAGCTGAACGTCAGTGTAGTGCCGTCGTTTGAAATGCTGTAGCCAGATGTGTAGAGGCTGGAGCCGTTATAGATCGCGACGTTGTTGCCAAGCGTCCCCGGATTGATGGATTTCGAGAATGTCACCATCACCGGATTGTTCGGACCGATACCGGTGGCGCTGTTCTGCGGGGTGACGGAGGTAACGGTCGGGGCTGTAGTGTCGGTACCGGTTCCGGCGGTGAAGCAAATAGAACTACCGTTGAACGGATTGCCGGCAAGATCGTAGAAACTCGCGTTATAACTACCGTTCATGCAAATCCGATGACCGGGCTCGTAGGGCAGCGTCGGCGTGTAGGTGATAGTCAGAAGATTGGGCGAGACCGTAATGGTACCCGGCAGATACACATTGCTCACCGTGCTGTCGTAGGCCAAAACAGTGGTTTGATTCAGTGTCAGCGGGTCAACCGGCGTGTTCAACTGCAAAACGATATTGGAATTCAGAGCGACGTTGGTCGCACTGTTAGAAGGAGTAATAGATGTGATGTTGCCATTCGACGTGACCGGAGTGGAAGAACTGCCAGTCGTAAATGTACTGGTGAACGGGTCGAAGTTGCCGTCCAGATCCGCGAGGATGCCATCTGGGATGTTGACTGTGTAAGTTGTACTGGGCGAGAGATTCGACGATGGCTTAAAGGCCAGCAAAGTGAAATTGCAACCAGACGAACTCGGCTGCGACGTGCACGTGAACCCAGGCGAGAAGCTGAAGGTACCACTCACCGCAGGACCCGCCGGTGATGTCGGTGTCAGTGTCAGCGCGCTGGCTGTAAGAGTGGTCGGATCCATCCACTTGCTGAACTGGACCTCAACCTCAGTATTCACAGGCGAACCGGTGAACGACGCGGATGGCGAGACAGTGCTGACAGTCGGGGCTGTAGTGTCGACCCCGGTGCCGGTGGTGAAGTAGACCGAACCGCCCTGGACGCCGTTGCCTACCCAGTCATAGGCACTCTGGAGGAGCCAGCGGTATTCGGTGCCGGGCAGGAGTGGGGCGGCAACGGTGAGCGTGAACGTCTTGAAATCCGCCGAGTACGAGACTGTCGAACCGAGGACAGTTACGCCATTAACGGTGTTGTATACGTAGAAATTGGAGGGCGTAACCGTCAAGGGGTTGATCGGCTTGTTGTAAACGAAGCGAATCGTGGGATTCGTGCCGGTAGGAGGTACTCCGGCCGAGCCCTGGGGTGGGGTCCAGGTGACGTAGTTCCCTGAGATCGTGTCGGTCCCCGTGCTGGTCAAGAAGGTAAAGTTATTGGGATTCGTAAGCGCCTGACCACTCAGGTTCTGCAACTGAGCGCCGTAAGTGACCGTGTAGGTGGTAGTGGCGGCCCAGGCGGATGCGGGAGTGAAGATGGCCTGAGTGAAGCTTGTGTTGTAGCTCCAGGTACCCGGCACCGGAACGGCTGCGCCGCTGGTAATGGAGAGTCCGGCCGCCTGGGTCGCCGGGTCAATGGGTTGGGTGAAGCCAAGCGTGATGTTCTGCGTGTTGGTGGGGACACCGGTAGCGCCGGCAGGAACGTTCGCGCTGACAAATGCTGGACCGACGGAACTTGCCGTAAAGCCGGTTGTGAACGCATAACAACCATGACCGAGAAGGTTGCCTGACTGATCCGCGATGCTGGGCGTTCCGCCGGGAATATTGTAGCTGTTCAACTGAAGATCGTATTGTTGCCCGACGGCAAGCGGACTGGCGGGAGTGATCGTCAGAATGCGGCCGGAAACATCCAGGCCGACTGTGGCAGGGACGCCGGAAACCGACCAGCATCCGCCCTGAGTAGTGGTGTTGGTGATGAAAGCGTTGGCGCCGTTCGTGGGAATTGTCGCCGGATTCAGCGGTTCGCTAAATTGCACTGTAACGTTTGTATTTATCGGCACGCTGCCGGCACCATTTGTTGGGCTGATGTACGTGACCACAGGAGGCGTGGTTGTCGAGCTCTGCACCGTGAAACCGCCCGTGGCCGTGAGGATCTGAGGCGTTGTAGTGACAACCACGTTATCCGAGGTAAGCGTTGCACCCGATGCAATGGTGAGGCTGGCCGTAAGCTGCGTCGCACTATTTACGGTCGGGAAGCCGGGCGTGCCGGCTGCGGCACCATTGACGGAGATTCCGGAACCGGCACCGAAACTGAGCGTGGTGGTTCCCTGCACCCAGTTGGTGAAGATGCCGGTAATCGTGACCGTAACGTTGGAACTTGGCACACCGATGTTCGGGCTGATGGCCGTAATATTGGGTACGCCTGGCTGAATTGTGTAAGCGCCATTCAGAGACACGGTTTCTGTACCGCCGCCGCCGAGTGGAGTCTGGACTGTGATATTGCGCGTGCCAGCAGGAGTCGCTGCTGGCACGGTGATGGGCACCTGAATGGAGGTTGCCGTTGCAGTTGCCGATACAACGGTGCCGGCAGTGACGCCCGTCCCTGACAACGTGACAACGCTGCTGGATGAGAAGTGAGTGAATGCGCCCGTCAACGTCACAGTTTGCGTGACGCCCTGGCCCTGGCTGTTGGGAAGCACCGACTGAAGGACGGCGGATCCGACATTTACCGTAAAGGCGTTGTTGTCGTTCAGCGAACTATCGGTGGTATCGGAAACCTGGATGCTCTCCACTCCCAGAGTTGCGGTATTGCTGAAGGTGAAACTGCCGCTGGCGGAAGTATTGCTGTTGATCGTCAGCGTGCCATTCAAAGTGGCGCCGGGAATCGTGAAGGCTAAGGCGCCGGAGGTGAAATTGGTATACAGGCCAGTGATGCTGATGGTTACGGTTTGACCCTGTTGCGCTGCGTTGGGACTCACCTGGGTAATCACCGGCAAGCCGCCGAGAATATTGAATGAGCCACCAGAAGCCACTTCGCCTCCGGTTGTCACGGTGACACCGCAAGCGCCGACGGTGGCGTAGGTTGCGATATTCACCGTCGCCTTGAGATGGGTGTCATCTACCACCTGAACGGCAGCCGTCGTAACGCCGCCGCAGAAAACGACGGAGGCGTTAGTCAGCGTCGCGAAAGTGAAATGAGTGCCGCTACCGGTGACGGTGAGGATGTCGCCGCTATCGTTCTGGTGAACCGAGGCTGGGGTAGTCGGTGAGATCGAACTGATGGATGCCGTGCCTGCCGTGACGGTGAAGGCGTTCGACTTTATGGCGATCTCCTGCGCACCGCCGCCCAGGTTAGTGATCATTTGCGGCGTGCGGGTTCCGGTGGCCGCGATGGGCGACACACTTATATTGACGGTTGCCGAGCAGCAGGCCGTTCCGCCGCCCAGAGCGGGAACGGTCACGCTGTTAACGGTTATTCCAGTTCCAAAATTGGCAGTAGTGTTTCCATTTACAAAATTCGTAAATGACGTATCGACCGTAATGTTTGTGTTCGAAGTACCCTGGCTCAGAGTGGACGGGCTGACGATGTCGATGATTGGCGTCGCCTGAAGAATCGTAAACGACTGCGGATCAGAAGCTACCTCGCCGGCCGTGGTCAGCGTGACCGTGTTCGCCTCAGGGGTGGCATTGGCCGCGATGGTGATGTTGGCCGTAGCGCTGGTGGGTGTGTTGATCGTAAGAGTATTGAGCGAAATACCGGGGCCGAAGGTACCTATCGTTGTTCCCTGTACCCAGTTCGTATTGGTACCGGTAATCCCAATGTTGTTCGTGGTGCTGGTCAGCCCGTTGTTCGGACTGAGTAGCGTAATAGCGGCCGGACCGGGGGTGATGCAAAACGCTCCGTAGAGCGTCAACACCTGCGCGCCAGTGGTGACGTTCAGATTACTGCAACCGGTGTACGCCGTGGCACTGACAGTTCCGGTGACCGTAATGCTCTGCGCGCCAGTTACATTTACGTTGGTAATGGTGGCGCCGAGGCCCGAGATCGAAACCGTGGTCGTGCCAGCCGCCGGCCATCCTGTGGTGAAGGCGGTGTACTGCCCGAGGATGCCGATGGTGAACTGTCCCTGTTGCTGGAATGAACCGGGGGTGGAAGACAGCAGAATCGGCGTACCGGGCTGAACGACGAACGCGTTGTTTAGCCTCGCGATTTCACCACCAGTGGTTGCGGTGAGGGAATAGTAGCCTGGACTTGCCAGAGGCGCGAGATCCAGCGTAAGTTGTGCGTGGGTATTATCGATGACATTAGCGCTGGCGATGCTGACGCCCCCACCGCCGAAGCTGAAGTTGGTCGAAGAGGTCCAGTGAGTCGCGAGTCCGACGACATTCACGGGGCCGAAGTTCTGGCTTCCCTGGATAGCCGTGTTTGGATTGGCCGTGAGAATAGTCGCGGTGCTCGGCGTGATGCTGAAGTACGACGTGTTGTAGGCAACTTCAGCGCCCGTGGTTGCCGTGACGCCACACCCGCCAGTCTGTTGCAGGATAGGCACGGTCACGTTTACGCGTGCCGCATTCGGCCCAAAAACAGTTTTGGAATTGAGCACAATTCCCTGACAGAACGTAAAGACAGTGCTGCTGCCCCAGGTGGTGTACTGACCTACGAGATCGATATCGCGAGTATCTCCCTGAATGGCGCTTGAGGGGTCTACCAGACTGATGACGGGCGTACCGACGGTCACATAAAAGTTCGCGCTGTCCGCTTCCGCGCCCGTTGTGAGCGTTACGGTGCGATAGCCCGGAGAAGCACTGCCGGGACCCAGCTCGCCAACAGGCACGCCTGGGCTGCCAACGATTGTGATGTTGGCAGTAGCGCTTCCGAGGCCAAGAACCTGGAAAGTATTGACGATGATGCCGGCACCGAAGTTCGCTGTCGTAGTGGACGGATTCCACTTCGTGTAGGCACCAGCGATGTTTACCTGGAGGGTCTGACCGACCAGCGCCACGCCAGGCGACATATATGAAATATATGGCGTCGGAGGCACTGCCTTGCTCAGGACGTAAAACTGCCCGGTCAGCCACTGACCACCTGTTTCGACCGTGACTGTGTGCACGCCAACTTTGGTGGCTGAACCTATCATGATCACGGCTGTCTCACTGGTGGAGCTGTTGTTCAGAGTTGTGGGATTCGTGACCACTATATTGGGATCGTCGAAAACGACCGCGGTTGCCGAGGTCCAGTTCGTGAATGCGCCTGTGATGATAATGTTGTCCCCGACATCTCCCACAGTGCCCGAGTTCGGACTGACCGAGATGATGGACGGAATGCCTCCCGTAACAAGGAAGCCGGCATTTAAGGCGGTGTACTCACCCTCGGTCGACATGAAGACGGTTCTGGTGCCGAGGTTTGCCGTACCCGAAAGTGTCAGGTCCGCCACGGCCTGGGTCGGGCTATTAATGACGACGCCATTGACTGTAATGTCATAGCCGCCGCCTGTAATGGAAAACTGCGTCAGGGTCTGCGACCAGTGGGTGAACTCGCCAGTGATGGTCATCAAAATGTGCTGGCCCTGATTGGCGCTGCTGGGACTGATAGTGCTCAGAATGGCGGGACCGGTGATAACCGTAAAGAAGGTACCTTTCACGATTTCCGAGCCGGTAGTAACGGTGACAAGACGCGAACCTGTGTAGGCAAGCGGATCGATCGCTATGCTGGCAGTTGCTGTGGTGGAACTGGTCACAACCAGGGGTGCCGTCAGCGTAATACCCTGACCGAATGTAACTGTCGTTGTTCCCTGTGTCCAGTGAGTGTATTGGCCCGTCAGAGTAACGGCGCTGATGATCTGTCCCTGCTGACCGGTGGAACCATTGCTCGGCGTCGTGACGGAATTCAGCGTCGGCGTACCGGGAGTGACAGTGAAAGCGTTGCCGTAGCTGACGGATTCACCGAGCGTATACATGCACAGCGTCTGGAAGCCGGTGGGAGCTGTAGGGCTAATAGCGATGGAAACCGTGGCCGAAGTATTACTGCTGGCAGTGACGTTGGAGACATTGACACCGGCAGAATTGGGAGGATTGCAGCCACCCGTACTGAGATAGGCGGTTGTGACACCTGTTTGGAAACTGGTGTTCTGGCCGGTCACCTGAAGTGCCGCCGTAGTGCCTTGTGCGCCGGTTGTGGGAGTGACCTTCGTGATGATGCCTGCTCCGGTATAAACGGAGAACACGTTCGGCAGGATAAGTTGCTCCGTACTCTGAACATTTGGCGGGACAGGCAAACCGGTTGTGGTTACGGTGAGAGAATACGGACCCACATAGGCGGTACCCAGCACCTGAACAGTCAGGTTCATCTGTGTCTCGCTGATGACGTTAACGTTGGTAATGTTGACGCCGTTGTTATTGCCGAACGAGACGGTTGTGCCGTTGGCGTCACCGAAATGCGTGGCCGTGCCGTTCACCTGCATCGTGAAGGTGGTTCCCTGGGCCGCGGACAACGGGGTGATGTTGAGATTCAGACCGGAACTGGCGACAACATTGACGGCGTCGTTGAACGATGGGGCGACCTCTCCGTTGGTGGTCGCGGTGATCTGACGAAAACCGAGAGCCGCAGAGTAAGAAACCGTGATCTGACAGACGGCCTGGGTGGGGCTCTTCACAACGAGCGTTGCCACCGTGATTCCAGAGCCGAAATCCAGGGTAGTTTCACCCTGCACCCAATGAGTGCCATTGCCCTGCACCGCGAAAGAAGTGATGGCGCCCTGCGGAATGCCGTTGTTGGAAATTTTGCAGGGACTGGCTTCCAGGTTGGTGATCGCGACCGAACCGTTGGAATCGCTATTGCCTCCGCAACCGACCAGCTGGATGGTGGCGACACCCTGCGTTACCGAGAACAGAGGACCCGAAACCACCTCACTTTCATTTACTCCGCTGATCATGCTGACGGTTCGACCGCCAGCGTAGGTCGTCGGGGAGATTGAAATCTGGGCCGTGGCGGATGCGGTGCTGTTGACAGTCAGACTGTTCACCGTAATGCCTGAACCGAGGATGGCCTGGGTAGTCGCCTGGTTGAAGTTGGTGAGATTGCCGGTGATGTTGACAGTCAGAGATTGTCCCTGAATGCCGGAGCTGGGTGACACACTGGTCAGCGATGCCGATGCCGGAGGAATAACCGCGAATCCGATGGTCAGCTGTTCAGCACCGGTATTGACGAAAACCGGGAGCCATCCGATCGGAGTGGTTGCCGGAATATCGATAACCGCCGTCAGATGAGTGGTGTCGATTACGTTGACGGATCCAGGGACGACGACAATCTCGGGGCCAAAACCAACGGTGGTCACGCCCTGCTGGAAATGAGTGTACTGGCCGGCAATAGCGATCTGGAGGTTGTTCGCAGGCTCCAGAGACTGGTAGGGATTGATGCTGATCAACGCAGCAGGTGTGCTGGTGACGCAGAATCCGGCACTGACGATTTCAGCGCTGACTCCCAATTCCGTTGTCAGCGTGACGACGCGGTTCCCGCCATAGGCGTTAGTGCACGGAACGGCCGGTGCGGTGGGCGCGGTTGACGCAATTACAAACTGTGCGGTCGCACTGTGCGGACTGGAAACATTGAAATTGAGGATCGTGACACCTTCACCATCAATGTTGGCTACTGTCGGGGACGCAGCCGAGGAGTTGGCAAAGTGAGTAAAGTTGCCGGTCAGATTGACATTGACCGTAGTACCAATCATGCCCGAAGATGGCGCGATTGTGAGGGATGGCGTGTAGGGCAGGACGGTGAATGCGCTGGAGTCGGTTTCGATCTCCCCATTGGTACTCATGGTCAGGCCATAAGTCCCGATTGGAGCGGACGACGGAATGGTGATGTCCACTTCGGCGTTTGTGGCGCTGTTTACGGAGACGCGATTTACGACTATATTCGACCCCAGCGAAGCAAAGGTCAGCCCCGGCGCCCAATGAGTGCCCGAACCCGTGACGATCAGGGCCACGCTGGCACCCTGCAAACCGGAGGACGGCGTAACGCTGGTAATGAAAGCATTGGCGCCATTCACAGTGAACGAGAAGTCATAGATGGTGCCATTTGTGGTGATGAATCCCGTTCTGCCGCCGGCGAAGGCCGTGCTGGAAATCGTGATGTTCGCGGTGGCGCTGGTGTTGCTGACCGGATTGATCGGACCGTTCACGGTGATATCCGAACCGAGATTGAGAGTGAAACTACCGGTCAGGAAGCTCGTCAGTACGCCCGTGAACGTGATGTTCAGGGTCTGGCCGGGGGTTCCCGAACTGGGGCTGACGTTCGCGAGGTACGGAGTTGCCAGGGTGACGGCAAAGGCATTCTGGAGCATCACGATTTCGCCATTGGTTGTCACCGTGACTGAGTACGTGCTGACGGCGGCAGCAGCGGGAATTGAGATGTTCACCGTGAGCGAGGTAGGACTGCCTACGACGATATTGCCGATGTCGATGCCGGGAATACTGACGTTCGTTGCGCCCTGCTCCCAGTGCGTGCCCACACCTGTCAGGGTTAGTGTGGCGTTGGTGCCCTGCGGACCGGTGGTTGGCGCAACCGATTGGAGAGTGGAACCGTTCGACGTGATAGTAAATGCACCGGCTGCCATCTCGTACTCACCACCCGTGGCAATCGTGAGACCGCGGGATCCGAGATTCGCCCGGGCATCGATACAAACAGGAATGTTGGCGTGGGTGGCATCGACCACATTGATCAGGCTGGTTCCCGCGCCATTGATAGAAACCCCGTCTCCAAATGTGGCGACCGTGACTGTGTTTTGCCAGCTGGTGCCATTCCCGACGACCGCCAGGGTGGTGCAGCTACCCGCAGCGGCGTTATTTGGGATCAGCGAACTGATGGTTAATCCAGGATTTACGGATACGAGAAAACCGTTCGCAAGACTGGCGGTCTCAAGTCCAACGGTTGTCTGGACGAGATAAGCGCCGCTTGTTGCCCCAGCCGGGATATTAAACTGGGCACTCAGATGCGTTGCGTCCGTTACACTTACGCTACCGGGTACAGCGGAAAGAACCGGCGTACCCCCCGGGCCGGTCAACGTGACTACGGGTGTGGCTGTCGTGAAATCAGTGTAGGAGCCGACGATTTGAATGGTAACGGCAGAGCCGCGCGTGGCAGCTCCGGGCACGGCGCTCAGGATGCTCGCAGGTGGATCGATGGTCAGGGCGGAGCAATTATTGCTGCTGAATGCGACATTTGCGACGGTGGCTCCGCTGATGGATACACAGCTGGTGAATGCCTGTGCGGCAGTCAGAGAGGTGGGAATCTTGAACTGAACGGTGGCACCTGTAGCGGTTGGCGTGACGTTTGTAGAGGTCGTGCTGACGGGTGAGCCATTCCCGGCAGACGGAGTAATCGTAACAGAAACGGCATTCGGCCCGATTGTTCCGGAGGGGAAGCCTGTTCCTGCAACACTCACCGTATTCAGCAAGGGTGGCGCGTCAGCCGGAGACGCGACGGGATTCAAGGTGACTTGCGCGGATGCCGCCAAGGCTGACGCAAGAAGGAGCAGCCCCAACAAACCAGAACGGACAGCACGATCCCTGAAAAACATACTAAGCCCCCAGCCCGACAGGCACGACTGCACACAATCTCGAATGCCCGATACGGCGCGTCATGCGCACAGGCGACCATTCGAAGTCTGACGCCAAATGCGCATGGTCCAGTATAGTCTCAGCCAACATGCAGGTCCTCCAATTTAATCCACATTTCCATCACCTTTGCTTCGGCGGCTGTGATCTGTGTCAAATGTCACACTGGCAACGCGAAAAAAAACGTTACCACTCCGAATTACCCGGGCATAAGAAAGGTGCGCTAATCGAGATCAAGATTACCTCGCGCCGAGCAAGATGTGGGCCATTTCGTTATTCCAGCTGAATTCAAGACAGGATTGAGTGACAAGCGGGTTCGCTTTGTATCACGCGGTCATTCAACGGCCGCTGGCGGGAATCGGACTAGTACTGCTGGACCGGCGTTGGATAGATGATTTCAACTCGCTGTGGTCAGGACCCTATGCTTCAATGAAAAGGGTCGATCAAGCCAGGTATGCGAGTTCTTTTCTTATCCCCACGTCAGTCGCTGCCTGCGCGAAGTGGCGCGAAGTTGCGCGAATATCATTTTCTTCGCGCGCTGGGGCGCTCGGCGAAGGTT
This sequence comes from uncultured Acidobacteriia bacterium, assembly GCA_903825445.1. GTDB lineage: Bacteria > Acidobacteriota > Terriglobia > Bryobacterales > Bryobacteraceae > BOG-234. The sequence continues at coordinate 24,244 of CAIKAS010000098.1, read as the reverse complement.
AGCTACATTTATTTCCAGGACGCAGGATCGGCACCGCTCACGGTTTCGGACCTGCCGTTTTGCGCCGAGGTCGTGGGTATTCCGAAACCTCGGGCATACACGCTGCCCAAAATCGCGATGGGGATTCTGGGGCACTGGCCGCTGCCGATCCTGAACTATACCTCGGCCGAGATGAACGATGCAGTCTGCAGGTCGATGGACAGCCACGATTTCGACCTCATTCATCTAGACAGCATCCACATGATCCGCTACGCATTAGCGGCCGTCGAACGAAAGCCATCGCTTAGAGCGATATACAACTGGCACAACGTGGAATCAGAGGCAATGACTCGCTACAGCGCAACCGGCCCTTCCCCGTTGAAGCGCCTATATGCCGGGTACACGGCATCCAGAATGGCCCGACTGGAGAGCGAAATTCTGCATTCGGCGTTCGGTCATATCGTATGCAGCGAGCGAGAACGCGGGCAGTTGCTGGAAATAGCCCCCAAGGCGCGGGTGTCGGTGGTCGAGAATGGCGTGGACACGGGGTATTTCGCCGGAGCGGGCGGAGAAATGGGCAGAGCGCACCAGATCATCTTCGTTGGAGCGATGGACTACTACCCAAATAGTGACGGCGCGATTCACTTTGCAAACGAAGTTTGGCCGCGCATCAGGAGCAAGCTGGCAGGGGTGGAGCTCGTGATTGTGGGCGCGAATCCCGGACCCGCAGTGTTGGCACTGGGGAATTTGCCGGGAGTGAAAGTCACAGGGATGGTTCCCGACGTTCGACCCTACTATGGGAACGCCCTGGCTGCGGTGGTGCCGTTACGCACGGGCGGGGGAACGCGACTGAAGATTCTGGAGGCGATGGCCGCAGGGGTGCCGGTGGTATCGACACCGTTAGGGGCCGAAGGACTGGAAGTTAATGATGGCGAGAACATCGTACTTGTGGCCGCCGACGATGCCGATGGCTGGGCGGACCGGCTATCGAAACTCGCGGAATCATCGGAGAAGAGAAGTCAGCTTTCGGCAGCCGGCCTGGCACTGGTGCGCGACAAATATGATTGGGAGATTTTGGGGGCCAAACTAAGAGGTATTTATCAGGATTGGGCCTTGCCTGGGACTTCAAGCCGGGTCTGATTTCACGACAGAACGGTAAATCTCCGCCAGCCGGCGGACTCTAATCTCTGGATTGTGGCGGTCCAGGATCAGCTGGCGACTCGACGTGGCTAGCCTGGCGGCAAGTTCCGGGTTAGTCAGAATACGGGTCAAGGCTTCGCTCATGGCGCCCACATCGCCGGGTCTGACCAGCAGGGCACTCTCATCATTCGTAACGATTTCCGGGATACCGCCCACTGACGTGGCAACGACCGGAACACCGGTTGCCATAGCTTCGAGCAAGGCGTTGGGAGAGCCCTCGGTGAGGGAAGAGAGAACGGCCACGTCGGCAATTCCGTACCAAGGCTCGGCGGAGGCTCGGTGGCCAGTGAAAGTAACACTATCCTGGAGCTTTAATTGGCGGATTCTGTCTTCTATCCTGGGTCTCTCCGGCCCATCGCCCACAATGATCAGGTGATGCGGTACGGAGGCAGGTAATCGGTGGACTGCTTCAAGCAAGGTGATGTGGTCCTTTTCCCGAGACAGACGACCGACGATGAGAATGACTTTGGTGTCCCCCTGGATGCCCATCTCCGCGCGCAGACGCGCAGCCGCATCCGGGAGGCAGGCGGCACTGCCCCAATCCGAAGGTATGGCATTATGAACAATCTCAATCCGCTGGCGGGGAACACCGAAAGCTGCGAGTTCTTCGCGAAATGGCTCGCTGACCGTGACAATCTTAGTGGCGGATTGCAGCGACCATCGATCGAGTTGATTGTAAACTCTGGCTTTGAGCGTTGGCCAGGTATATCCATGGTGGAATGCCACCCATGGAGCTTTACCCGGGAGCCCGGCAGCGCGGGCGAGAAAGTGAGATTTTACGGCGTGGGTCTGAATCACGTCTGGAGCGACACGTTGGGTCAGCGTACGGAGGGCACGAAGCGTTTCGGTATCGAAAGGACCTCTCTCGGGAACGGTTTCGAGAGCTAATCCGGGATACTCGCGGGCCGCGTCGAGTACGGCGCGGGTGAACTGGTTTTCCGATTTACCGCGAGTAAACGTAGCAAATGTAGTCGAGATGTTGAATTCGGTGGCCCGGCGGGCGAATTCGAGAAGATTCTTCGCTGGCCCGGTGATGGACGACGCCTCTATGATGGCGAGCAGACGGAGGGGACGCATTCAGTGCAAGAATACCAGCGAGCAGCATCGGGGCGGAGCGATTTTGCGCTGAAAAATAACCCGTGCACGTCCGCGAGTCTGGATAGAATGTTATGTTGACGTCCATCTTCAAACGAATTGTCCACGGTATTTGCCTGATAGTCACGTTTCCGTTGGCATTAGTGGCGTGTTTTGGGCGATTCGAGACTGGATTCGGGATCGGAGCGCAAACGGTCGCGTTGATGCCCGGACTGCCGGGAAATTACCTGCGGATTGCATTTTACCGGATGACACTTCAGCAGTGTCCGCTGAACAGCCGGGTTGATTTCGGAACGTTCTTCGCTCATCCGCAGGCGATAGTAGGCCAGGGAGTGTATATCGGCGCCTACTGCGTTTTGGGGCGAACAAAAATCGGCGAACGAACTCAGATTGCTTCTTCGGTTCAAATCCTCAGCGGCGGCAGACAACACGGACGTGACGCGGAGGGCCACATTCTGGGCGCGGAGACCGGAACTTTTGAAACAGTCACGGTAGGAGCCGATTGCTGGATTGGCGCGGGTTCCATTGTGATGGCTGAGGTGGGCGACGGCTCTACTGTGGGCGCGGGCTCGGTCGTCGTGTATCCGATCCCCCCCGGTTGCGTGGCGGTCGGCAGTCCGGCGCGCGTAGTACGTCCCGCCGTCCTGCCATCGGAACCCGCCGCGAGCGGGCCGTCCCGCGTGGGTGACTGAGAATGGGCTTCACACCACCTTAGAGTAGGCCCATTACCCTTGCGTCCCACGATGGAAGCTAAACTGGAAATGTGTCCGCCAAATTGTCTCCGCTGACGCTGGGAATCCATAGCCGGACGCAGTATCTGGCGCTTCCCGCCGACCGCCGGTATTCGGGGGCCCGGGTTGCTTACAACCTGCTCCGGGTAGGAGAAGACCCGACTGAGGACGAAATTCGCATCTTCGAGGACATTTGTTTTTCTCTGCGGCTTTCGAACGGGACCTTTCGCACCACGTTTCGGAATCGATTTGAGGACGTGGACAGTCTCTCGATCCGATTGATGAAGGAATCTTTTGGGGAAGGCCATTCTGTCCGGATTCAGGACCGCGCTGTCTCCAGCGGACTTACTTCGAGCCAATGGGCCAAGCGAGTTTTCGGGGAATTCCCCGACGCACAGTTTGAGGCATCCGATCTGCTGGTGGAGTTACTGGAGATCTCAGGTAACGATGGAGAGAAATTCATTACCGAACCGGACGGCTCGCCACTGCAATACATTCGTCCGCCGTTTGTGGTCGCGCTGGATCAAGCCGAGTCGTGGCGCAATCCGCTCTTGCGTTTCGTTGCATCGCGCGCCCTCAAGCGGTTTCGGAGCCTCCGCGACCACGATGGCGCTGTTCCGATATCGTGCATTCACCCTGAAGCGCAGGTCCTCGCGCGAACTAATCCGAATTTCACATTCAGGATGCGTTCATTGTTTGAGCCGACGCCCGCCGAATGCAACGTGCTGCGCACGATGAATATTCTCAACCGTGCATATTTCTCGCAGGATCAGTTGCGCGAGGGCGCCCGGACGGCCTTCACAAGCCTGCAACTGAATGGGATCTGGATTGTTGGCCGGACGTCTGAAGTCGATTTCACCAACCATGTTACGTTTTTCCGGCGCGGGGAACACGCGTGGCAGGCCATCGATCGACTTGGGGCCGGGTCTGAAATCGAGGAACTCGCGTTGGCGAGCCAACTGGCGGCATGAACCGCGAGCGCAGGTTTCGAATTTTGATCGTTGTGGACAGCTACCCGCCGGTTCTGGGTGGTTCCGAGATCGAGGCGCAACGCGTGAGCGCGGGATTGATCCGGCGTGGACACACCGTTCACGTACTATGTGCGGGCGGCCCGCCCATGCCCGCTGTTCGTGAGTGGGTAGATCCGGAGGGTGTCCCGGTAAGCATTCTCGCCCGAAATTCGAGGGGACGCCGGAAGCATTGGATGTTCGCCCTCGAAGCAGCGCTGGAATTGTGGCGATGGAGGGATCGTTGTGACATCGTCTATTTCCTGATGCAAGGTTTGCAACTGGCGATCGGGCTCCCGTTGACGAGATTGCTGGGCAAGCCAACGATTATGAAAATCGCAGGCAGCGGAGTAATTCCGTTGATGCGGACGTCAAGAGCGGGCCGGCTGGAACTGGACTGGATGCGCAACTGGAAGACGCCGTTGCTCCTGCTAAACGACGGGATGATAGAAGAGGCGATGGCCGAAAGATTTTCACGTGACCAGCTGGTGTGGATGCCGAATCCTGTCGATGTGGATATATTCTGTCCGCGCGATGAGGGGGAGAGGCTTGCATGGCGGGTGGAGCACGGTATTCGGGCCGATGCGAGGGTAGTGATCTATGTTGGACGTCTATCCCAGGAGAAAGGCCTGACGGGTTTGATACGCGGTTTTGCCGATGCATCGCGCCAGACTCCGGAGGGGATGCTTCTGCTGGTGGGAGACGGCCTCATGAGAAGTCAACTCGAAGCCCTGGCCGCGGAGTTGAACCTGTCACCCGAGCAAATTCGTTTCGTTGGCCGAGTGCCGATCTCGGAGGTACCGCATTGGCTCGCGGCGGCCGATGTATTTGCCCTCACGTCGCCGAGCGAGGGGTTTGCCTGTGCGCTGGTGGAAGCGATGGCTGTCGGATTGCCGTCGGTGGTCAGTGCAATTCCGGCTAACCTGCAGCTGGTGGACGATGAGGTACACGGTCTGACGGTGGTGTGGAATGATGCCGGCGAGATTTCCGGGGCGCTTGTCCGGCTGGTGCGGGAGCGGGAATTGTGCCGTTCGATGGGCGCTGCCGCGCGGGAACGCGCCGTGGCAAACTATTCGATGGATGCAGTACTGACGCTGTACGAGGACCTTTTCGACAAGGTGAGGGAGAAAAAGGCTTGACACCCCCTATTCAGCGCACCACTCCGACGCGGCGCCCATTGCCGGGGGTCGCCCCGAAAAAGACGCCTGTACCGCAGCAGAGCGCCATGTCACAAAATGCGCAAGACCTGCCTAAACTTGCCTTCGACATCGGACGGTTGATGGTATTTGTGACTTTTGGAATGATCGCGGAATTCCTGTTTTTCCTGCTTCATTTTAATACGTACATCGCCTATCTCGTCATACCGCTGGCGTGGATCGCCGTAGTGGCGGCAGGCGGAATAGGCAGGACGCTGCGACACAGAGCTGCGTGGTACTGGATGATGTTTTGGTTTTTCATGATGTTGTCTGTTCCGTTCAGCACCTGGCTGGGCGGGTCTGTGGCACGAGTGCAGGCGTACACCGAGTTTTGTCTTCCGCTGCTCTTTGTCGTGGGGGGGCTGGCTACGAACTGGGAACACGTTAACGGCCTGTTTTACACAATCGGCGGGGCTGCGGTAGTGAACCTGGTCAACGCGCGCGTATTCGGCGCGACAGACGAAGAGGGCCGGATAAGTCTGGACAACGGGGCCGTAGGGATGGGCAGCAGCATTGGTAACTCCAACGACCTTGCTTCGCACTTAATACTTGTATTGCCGTTCCTCTTGTTCATTGCAACCGATTCCCGGCGAAGCGCCGCAATCCGGTATCCTCTGCTGGCTGGGGTGGCCTATGGTTTTTGGATTATTCTCGGGACGGCCTCCAGAGGCGCGTTGATTGCAATCGGGGTCATGTTTCTCTTCACCCTTTGGCGGGCGAGCGCATTTCAAAGAATGGCATTCCTCGTGGTCGGCCTCGTCCTGGCCGTAGCGGTGCCGTTATGCCTGCCCACCGCAACCGTACTGCGTTTGGCGTCTCTCTTCGGTGGCGAGCATGAGGAAGCGAAGGAGTCCCAGGAGTCCCGGACTTATCTGCTGCAACAAAGCCTTCTTTACACTTTGCAGCATCCGGTTTTCGGTGTGGGGCCAGATCAGTTTAGCAATTATGAAGGCATGATGAGTAACGCCAAAGGCGAACACGGCGAGTGGCACGCAACGCACAACTCGTACACGCAGATATCCAGCGAATGCGGCGTTCCTGCGCTTGTATGCCTTCTTGCGGGTATTGGTTCCGCATTGGCCACGGTGAGCCGGACCGGGCGTCGCGCAAAGAGGGCGGGCGTTCCGGAGATAGCCCGCGCGTGTATGTTCTATCAAGTGGCGATGGCGGGATTTCTGGCAAGCATCTTTTTCCTTGCCAACGCATACCGCTACTATCTTCCAGCGATGGTCGGGTTGGCTATCGCAATCGGCGCAGCTGGAAACAGGTTCCTGAATGAAAAGGAAGCCGCTGAGACGGCGGTTCCGCCTGCAACGGTTCGCAAAGATCGGCACCTCCCCAAACGATCGCCAAGTTTCGCATAAAGGCAGTAACTGAAGTGTTTTCAAGATCCGGTCAGCAACTGGTCATCCCCATCGGGTTGGACGGGGCTAATCCGATGGGGATGACCAGCGTTCGGTTTGCTAGTATTGAGGGAACGCCCCGCCAATCCACGCCTCCGCGATGCGACGAGTCCTTTACATACACGCGACCATGGTGCCACCGTCGGCGGACCAGTCGAAAGACCGTTTCCTATTGCTTTCGAAGATGTTAGAGGGGGACGTACTGCAGCCTCTCTGGTTCGGGACGGCCGCAGAGGTTGAAGCTGTTTTAGGGCCCGGATCATACCCGGTATACACGGTCGGACGTTTTCGATACCATTTCTTCCTAGCCGTAAAAGGGGACAAATTTAAGAGCAGGCTGGCCGTTTTTTGGTTCTACGTGAAGACGGGGTTTCGCGTTTGCCGCGAGAGGCAAATCACCTGCATTGTCGCCTATTCCCACCTGACAACGGCGTTATGCGCGGTGCTCCTGAAATTCCTCACCGGGGTAAAACTCGTCGTTGAAGTCATGGGTGAGCCAGGCACGATGTATATAGCGGAACAGCCAAATCCTGGCATTTGGACCAGAATCAGGAATATCTACTCGACTTTCTGTCTCCACGTGACAGTTCTCAGCAGCGATCGCGTTCATTTACTTTCCAGGGGTGTGTTGAATAACTATCCCTTACTGCGCAATAAGGCGGTATCGGTATTTCACGACTACACGCCTCTCTCTGGCATTGAAATCCAAAAACACGATGACCCGGATAATCAAAACATCATTCTTGCAGGTTATCCCTGGTTCCGAAAGGGTGTTGATGTCGCGATAAGCGCCTTTCGAATGCTCGCGCCTGATTTTCCCCTGGCGAGACTAAAAATTGTTGGGCATTATACCGACGGAGTTCCCCAGCAACTGGCGGCCGGCTGCCCGCAAATAGAGATATTCAAAGCCATGCCGCAAGACGAGTTGATGCCCATAGTCTCCCACTCCGCAATTATGCTGCTGCCCAGCCGAAATGAAGCACTCGGCAGGGTCCTGATAGAGGGTATGGCCGCAGGACTCCCACTTGTTGGTTCTAATGTAGGCGGAATTCCGTCATTGATCAGGGACGGGGAGAATGGAATTCTAGTCCCAGCCGGTGATGCGTCCGCACTGGAGCAGGCCCTTCGACGACTGTTATCCGACGTCTCCCTGCGCCGCAAGATGGGTCGGCGGAGCTACGAATTACTGTCAGGACTGACCGAGGATGCCTACGCCAAAGAATTTGTGAGCATGGTCGACAGCGCCATGACCAAAGACCGAACTCCCGAGAGAGAGACTGGGGCCGCCGCCTGACCAGCGACGAACGCAGGCGCCGCCTTGACGTAAGCGTCGCCGGGGGAGTGGCGTGGACGGCCGGCGCTAAGTGGGCAACGCAACTCTTCAGCTGGGCATCTCTGCTCATTGTCGCGAGTCTGATTTCCCGCGCCGACTATGGATTAAGCAACATGGCCGGAGTAGTCTACGTTTTGACTAATTCGTTGGCGGAGTTTGGAGTGGGAACAGCTACTCTCCACATGGCCGAACTGGATGACCATGCTCTGCATCAGCTTCATGGTTTTTCTTTAATGCTCTGCACGGGCGCGTACATCGTTTCGGTGCTGCTATCGCCTCTGATCGCTCATTTTTTTCGAGAGCCGCATCTGGTCGTCCTCCTCGCAGTTACCAACCTGGTGTTGCTTGTCACCGGCTTTCAGGCGGTTCCCACGGGGCTGCTGCAGCGGGATATGGATTATCGCCGCCTCTCCATTTCGGAGGCAGCGCTGGCTATCGTGCAGGCCATAGTGACTGTCGTCGGCGCATGGCTCGGATGGGGCTATTGGGCGCTGGCCGCCGGCTTGATTGCGGGCAAGAGCGCGAATGCAGTGATGGTGATGTGGTGGAAGCCACTGGCATTTGCCTTTCCCCGCTGGAAAGACATTCGCGCACCGATCGAGTTCGGGAGCCGCGCGGCGATCGGCCAGTTGGCCTGGTCAGCTTATTTGCACTCGGATGGAATCATCGTCGGGAGAATGCTCGGCGACGCGGCGATGGGGGCTTATCAAATGGCCCTGAATTTCGCAAACGCCCCGGCTGAGAAGATCAGCATGCTGATCATGCGGACAGCGGGACCTCTCTTCGCGAATGTGCAAACGGAGCCGCAACTGGTGAGACGGTACTTTCTCCTCCTCGTGGAAACGTTGAATATGGCCGTGGTACCCGCAATGGCGGGTCTCGTGATGGTGGCTCCCGAGGCGGTTGAGGTAGTTCTGGGAAGCAAGTGGGTTGCGGTTACGCTGCCGCTGATGTGGATGGCTGCTTATATGATTGTCTCGACGATGAATTCGTTAGTCACACAAGTGCTTGTATCACAGAGACAAACGAAATTCACCATGCGGGTATCCTTGTTCAACATGATCGTGATGCCGGTTGCCTTCATACTGGGCGCGCGGTGGAATGGAACGGCGGGTGTGGCGGCCGCGTGGCTGTTGGCAACGCCAATCACAAGTCTTCCTTCGGCCATCAAGCTGGTTCGTCAAATCGGGATCAGCTGGACGGACTATGTGATGTCAGTCTTACCAACGCTGTCGTGCGCGGGAGCCATGATTGTCGTTCTGGCCGTTTTCCGTCATACTATTGGGCCTCTTCATTGGAGTAGCGGCCTCCGGCTGGGGCTGGAGATTATGGTTGGCGGCGCGACGTACAGTGCCGTGATGTTTACCGTGTTCCGTGAAAAAATCAAACGTTATCTAACGTTCCTTCGCGGACTGCGGGGAGGCAGGCCGCCGGATGCAGAGCCCGGATCCATCGCGGGCACGGTCTAATACCTGCGCGTTCGGTTCGACGAGCGTACGCGACTGCTGGCAACGGGGCATCACCCGACGGCCATGTACAATGGCGATGTCGGGTTTCTCTACCATCCACAAATAACATTCAAGGCACGTTCCGATCATCATGAAGCTCTGCGATGTGTTGCTCCCGCTGATGCGTTTATCCCCACGTCAGAGTATCCGTCTTATGGGTTACCTTGGGGCAGGCTGGGGTGACGACCCCTCATGGAAGGCCGTTCAGCCCCGTTATCGCAGTTACTTCGACCGTCAGCTGCAATGTATTATGTCAGCTGACCTGGCCGAATGGGGAGGCAGGTCCTGCTATTACTGGGGCCGCTTCTTCGATGTGACCCATCAAGCCGTCCTTCGCAAGTATCTGTCGCCCGGCGATACTTACATAGATATAGGCGCGAACGTCGGTTACCAATCGATGTATGCGTCGCGACTGGTCGGGCACGCCGGCACAGTCTTCAGTTTTGAGCCGAGTCCCGCCACCTATTCCGTACTGCTTGGACACCTCGGCGTCAATCGAATCAGAAATTGCCAAACATTCGCAATGGCGCTCAGCGATACCGACGGGGCAGCTGTCCTCAATCAGGTGGAGGAACATAGCGGAACGTCGACGCTCCGGGAACAGTCACAAGCGCCCGTGCACTCGTTCTCAGTCCCAATGCGGCGGGGCGACGGGGTATTGAGAGACATCTCGTTTACCGGAAAGGCCATCGTAAAAATTGACGTAGAGGGATTTGAGCTGCATGTTCTCAGGGGACTTCGGGAGACGCTTGATCGTCTATCTGCGGTGTCTGTCGAAGTCAGTCCCGCATGGCTGGAACAAACGGGCGGAAGCGCCGAAGAACTCTATCGTTATATGAGAGAGGCGGGATTCCGCGCGCTCATTCCGACACTTCGGTGGAAGATGGGCCTATTCTTCCCCCGGCTGGAACTCGCGGAAGTGCCCGGTCCGATTCGCGACCAGCATGATGTCCTCTTCGTCCGTTGAGCTATTCGCTTTTCCGGCAGACTCCGTGTCCCGTGCAGGCTCACTGGCTGAGCATCTTTTAAACATATTTTAAAAAAAGAGCAGTGCGCACTTCTTCAGTCACGCAACTGGCAAGAATTTTTAAAATTTGGCGCAAACCTTAGATTTGTAAAGAGAAAACACCTTGTGAGAGAACGCTCATCCCTCATAGTGGAGTCCGAAATGCAGCCGGTTGTAAGGTACGCTCGGCGTGAGATGAAACTCACAGTACATACACTATCAATCCTGACTGCCGTGGCTGGAATCGCGGCAGGGCAGACACAGGTGGACCTTAGAACCCAATCGAAGTCCATCGATTTTTCGGCGGCTCCTTCTACAAAACCATTTTCATCGGGCTCTTCGCTGCCCGCTGCGTGCAGTGTCGGACAAATGTATTTTGTCACGACTGCGATCGGCGGCCAGAACATGTATGGGTGTTCCGCTACCAACACATAGTCACTGCAGAGCGGAGCACCATCATCACCCACCACGATTGAGAACTCCGGTACGATCGTGGGGACCCGTTCGATCCTCAATCTGTCGTCTGGTCCCGGGGAGCTATGGTCAATCAGTGACACATGGCAGGCCATCTCGGTGCAGTCTATGCTCGATACGTCTTTGGCACAAACACGTGCGGGCGATCAATCGGGCGTCAATCTTTTGTGTCTTTCGACCAGCAGCGCCAGACCCGGCGTGACATATTCGTGCTCTTTCAGTCCGACGTTGGGCGGATATTCGACCGGCATGGTTCTGAGATGGACGCCTGACGTCAACGGGGCAGGCGGATTGATGACACTGAATGTGGACAGCCTTGGCGCGGTACTCATCAAACAGACGAACGGGGTTTCAAATCCGGGAACTTCGGATATCGCAGCGGGGCAGTTGTATGAGTTGTGGTACGACGGGCAAGTCTTTCGGGAGTTGGGCGGCGCCGGTACCGGAAGCGGGCAAGCGGTACCCGTCGGCGCGACCGGCAACACCGGCCCTGCCGGGCCGACGGGTCCGGCACTGGAGGATACTACTTCCCTTTTGGATTCCCGATCGACGGCGGAATTGCGGTGTTTTATACATCGAGGACTCCAAAGCTGTCTATGTTTAACCCCAACGTCGGCATGACGGTCTCGTCGCTCGCCTATAGCGTGGTGGGCTCCACCGGCTGTAGCTCGGGCACGCCATGCGGCATCTCTTTTGGGTTTTATAATGCAGCAGGGAGTCTTCTCGGACAACAAGCGTCGACTATCACTGCCAACGGACAGTTCCAACTGTCGTTCGCCTCACCGGTGCCATTGATAGCGGGCAACACTTATTTCCTGGCATGGGCAGTTGATAATAGTAACGTCACCCTTCAGGCGGCAGGTGGCGGAAGCTGGTTATTCTATGAATTGGGCAATCTGGGGTCCACGGTGGCTGGTACGGCCACTAACCTGGCCACGGGCAGCGGCACCGGTTTGACGCTACCGTCCGCGCGGCGGGTGTGATCAGCGCGCAAACCGGGTACAATGCGAGTGCTCCGGCAGTCGCGTTTCGGATGTAGGGGTTATAAGAAAATGGGAGAAATCAAGATGCATTATTCCGGCATGGCACGTTGGGCGATCGGGTTGAGTTTGGCGTTTCTGTTTCCTTGTTTGATGCCAGGCGGACAGTCTCTGGTTGTGTCGCCAGCCAGTTCCGTCAATGTCGTCGATCCGCTTTTATCAGCCAGCCAGCCCTGGCGCCTTGAATTCCAGCTTCACAATCTTGTAACGCCGCCGGCGGGCAACTACTCGCAAAAGCTGCTTCAGTTTGGCGGAACAGGCGTGTATGCGGTCGTCTTTCCGGACGGATCCATTAATTTTACGGATCTGCGCGACACTGTGAGTGGCGGCGCGCCGTGCCAGGTCTTTACGAATGGCCTTGCGGACGTTCTGGTGCGCTTTCAACGCGATCTGGCAAAAAATCGCCTGACTTGTGAAGTGTGGAGCTTTGATGGTACTGGTTACAACAGCAATATCGAGCCTATCGTCAGCGTGAACTCTACCTACTCCAATAGTGGAGGAACAATAGGGCTTGGCGTGACCGGGGATCTCGGCTTCTTGCGGATTGCCACGACGATACTCGGGGTTGGGAGCCGCCCTCCGACGACTGCCGACGGCGGCGACTGGTCGGAATGGAAGTTCGACGGTAACCTGCAGGACTCAACCTCGCACGGTCATAACGGAACGGGACCCGCCAGTTACGTTGCCACTCCTAATCAGGTGGCTGTGGCACTGCCGAAAACGTTAGGTGCGCCGTCCTGGTCGAACTGGGTCTCTCTGCGCGCGGGCTTTCCCGCGGAACTGGACGGCTCGGCGAGCTACTCGCTGGCCGATGCCAGTTCGGTGGTTTCCTTTTTCTGGCAGGAGCTGAGCGGGCCAAGTCACGTAGTTTGGGCAAACCGCACAGCTCCCACAGCGACACTCACCGGGCTGATATTTGGCACCTACACGTTTGCTCTCAAGGTTACTGATGCGACGGCGAGCACGACCACAGCTATATTGCAGGTGGGCGCGGTAGCCACCGACAACAACGGCGTAGTCGTCAACGCAAATCCCAATACGGACGCTATTTTTGGTCCTATGATTGCGTTTGGCAAGAACCCATGGGGGTGGATGGACCAGCGCGCGCTGGCCGCCACGACACTGCGTGCCGCCGCGTATAACGCACAGGGGCTCAACCCCCCATCATGGGCGACTCCGGCCGCCGGCACCATTAACTACTTCTTTAACGGCGCCACCACGGGCCTGGGACAGGGCGGAACAACGCTGTGTTCCGCGATCACGAGCAATTCGCAATCTTCCATAACCGTTTGTAACGCCGCAAAGCTTGACTTTTCGGTGCTGCCGACGCGCATCCTGGTCGGTCCCGTGTACGGACCCGGAGAAGAGATTCGTATTTGCTCCGTCGCGGGTAATGTCCTGACTGTGTGCTATGACGGGCGGGGTATCGCACCGGGAGCGACAAACGATTCCTACCGGGCGGGGGCGCAGGCCTGGGCGAATGGCACCATAGTCGGACAATTGAAGGTTACCGGAGTCGGCACGACGTTTACATCGCAGGTTTGTCCAGCCGCGACTGGCGTGGCCCCTTTCCCCACGGGGACCATCGCCTACTCGACCGGCACCGTCGCGGTGACGGCTGGCTTGAGCGACGCCGCCGGCACGGGTACTTCCTGGTCCACCGCCAATAATGTTCTGGTGGGCTATACGATTCGCATTCAGGCCACCCACGGCGGCACGCCGTTTTCCTTTCTCGCCCGGATTACGTCAGTGAATTCAACCTCCGATATAACCATGAACCGCGTTTTCCCTGCAAGCGCGGATTCAGGGACCTACGCCTACCAGATCGTCGCCTCAGATGTCCAGGTCCCGACGCTGCACTACTCCCGTCCGGATGGTTCAGACGGGCAGCTGTTCTGGTCTAGCAATGGCTGCGAATCGGACACGCAGCTGTATCTGACCTTCAGTCACGACACTGGCGAACTCAACGCGACTGTCCAGAACGGGAAGCAGTATAGCTTGGCCGCGATGCCTGGTTACGCGGGAGCGTTCGGTGTGAATTTCTATGGGGAAGACCTTGCGCATCGTGCGCTCTATTACAGATCGGGTTGGAGCCCTGCCCTGACAGCGGCAAACCTGATATCCGATCAATGGGCATCGTCGCCGTACACCGCGGGAGGAGACGCGGGCGGTGCTCCGCTTTTGCTCGGTGGCGGCGTCATCGGGGCCATCGCGGCGGCTGCAATTGACAATCGCGTTCCGTGGTCTACGATAAGGGGCTATCTTCGGTTAGTTGCTGTTCCCGCTCCCGGCGTCTGCAACGGTGACGATACCCGCGATTATTCATATGTGTTCGCCTGGATTGCCTTAGGCGCGCAGTTTGACCCCGACACATCTCCCGGCGGGAACCGTTCGCAATGGCTGACAAAACTAAACGCAATTTACAACTGGGAAGTCAGTTGTAAGCAGGCTGACAATTCGTGGGCGAATATCGACGACAAGTTCATTCAGGGTCCCGCCGTCAACGTCACCAACGGCAGCGCGACTGTTTCCGGCACGGGGTATACACCTTCCACCTGCTACGGGGTTGCATCCGGCACTATAACCGTGAGTCACGGATCCGCTGTCGCGACCGGAACGGCATTTGTCAACTCGAACAAGATCGTGATTGAGGGTACGTCCGGTGGCTCCCCATTTAGCGCCTTCTATCGATATCAATTCAACTCCGCTTCCAGTGTCATTCTGGCCGCGCTTTGGCCCGGCGATTCGGGCACCTTTCCTTATGTAATAGAGAACAACGACAACCTGACATCGATTGGGACATCAAATAACGACATGCAGTTACAGAAGAACTGGGGTTGCAGCTATGTCTCACCGACGACTCTAACGCTGTCGCGACCATGGGACGGCCCGACCGAGACCGCGTATATCTCACAACTGATTCTGCCGGGGTATTCCCAACAGGCGTACATGATGGGCATCAAGGTCAATGAACTGCGCTGGGCATCTCAAGTTGCGTCGGTGAACCCTTCCGGTTTTGCAACTCTTGAAGGCCTTGCCGCTACATGGGGATATTCAACAGGCTACGATCCAGTCACACAGGGGCTGTTCTACGGTCGCCTGATGCAGGCATGCGAGCCGGTTACGACGCCACCGGCCAGCCCTTTGTTTGATTCTCGTACACCCGGTTGCAACGAGGGCCTGAGTCCGGGATACCTCGAGGCAGCTCGCGCGCTGACCGGTGAAGGAAACGCGATGATCTCAGCCTACTACCAAGCCAACCCAACTACGGCGGCGAAGACGTGGGGAGACACGATTTACGGAAGCGCGTGGGGCTACGGGCCCTATACGGCGCCGGGGTACTATTCGGATGCCTACCAAGCTTCGAATCTGGACGATATTTACCTCGGCGCCTATAAATACACTGGTTTCTTCTTCGGGATGGGAATGGGGCATCAATGGCCGGCGGCAAGACTCGGAGGCGTTTCGCCGGCAAAGCCCCGGACGGTATCCGTCAGCTTCAACACGTCAGCCGGGGCATCGACCGAGATGATCGTCACTGCTCCCTCCGGGGGAGCAACGACGTACCAGTGCGGATCGGTCTCTCCATGCGCAATTCAGGTCGATGACAGACAGGGCGCTCACTGGCTTCAGATACTGTATCTGTCAACGGCAGGCCAGATCCTGTCGCAGACAGATCCGCAGTTGTTGGCAGCCCAGTGAATTCAGCCGTTCGCCTCCCGCTCGCTGGTTCAGAAGCGGGGGCCAACGGCAACGCGCATCCTGTTTTTGTAAGGCAGCGGCGACGTGTTGCCATTCCGCTGGTCGTTGGCGAACTTCGATGAGAAGTCACGCTGCATCGAAAACAGCCTCGATACGTGCCGAGGCGCGGGCGGTCCGCCGGATTATATCGGCTCAGTTACTTCCCGAACACATGCCGAACATTCCCAGAGATGGGCTCGGCCGGGTCTATGATGCGGGCATTTTCGACGTCGTAAAGCTCATAGCCCCCCTCACGCATCGTCCTGATGACGTCTTGTGCGTTCTTCTGCTTGTCCAGGGGAGTCGTTCCGTGCAGCTCTACGTACAACCATGGCTTGCGGGACGCAAGCAGTTTACGCATTCCGCAAAGCACGGAGTACTCCATCCCTTCCACGTCGATCTTCACTAAATCCGGAACGGGCTGCCCCGCCTCGATTTCCAGGTCAATCGTCGTCACGGGCACGACACAGGATTTTGGGGTGGCAGCGCTGCCGGTGAGTTCAGCTCCGATTTCGGGATCGCCGCTGGCCCCGCCCGACATGAGGTCGTCGTAGACGATTTTCAGTTCGCCCGGCTCGGCTCCGACCGCTACATCGCGCAGGTTGACGTTGTCAAAACGATTGAGCTTGACGTTGTCCAGGATCTTCGATCTCGAAACCGGAAGGGGCTCATAGGTAACTACGCGGGCGGCGCGGCTTGCAAAAAAGATCGTCATCAGGCCCACAAATCCACCAACATCGAAAACGGTCTTTCCCCTGAGATCAAGAGTCTTCAAGAATTCGTCCTCAGCGCTAGACGCTCCACCGGGCAGAAAGCCGAGGCCACCCCTGCGTTTGAGTCCTTTTGCAAGACCCCTGCGGCTTGTGTAGGAAAAGTTAAGCGATTTGCTGATATGGCTGGTAAGACGGTGGAACAGCGAAAACTCTTTAGTGTAATAACTCATGTTCTCCCACATATATTACAACCCTTGAGCAATGGACGGCTCCGGTGCAAGCTCGAGCGCACGGTGAGATAGGCCAGATCCGGCTCACGGACTAATTTGGGAATAGAGATTAAAGCGGCGAGTGCCGCGTTTCCACAGTTCCGCTATCGTCGTATGACAACCCCAGAGTTTGCCTATCTTGAATTGCCCTTGAATGCACTCTCGATGGGGTTGAATCGCCGCGTTCCTCATCATCCCTCCATTCACGATTTGCACCAGAGCCACTTTGACCACGGCCTGCCAGGTCATAATCCCCCAGTAGGTGTTACCTTGGACAAGATGGTCGATTTTCAAAATCTTCGAGGAATTATCTTCGACCTTGACGGGGTCCTGGTGGACTCCACGAGCTGCCACAGGGAGACTTTCGATCAGATCTTTTGCCGCTTCGGTATCTCGCAGTTCCATTATCCGAGTTACGCCGGCCGCCGCACGACTGACGTTATTCAGGAAGTATTCGCGAGTCACGGGCTTAATGAGCCGCCGGAGGTCATCGCTCAGGCCGCGCGCGACAAGAGTAGACTCGCCTCACAGTTGTTCGAACAGCGGAGGCCAATCACCCCGGGATGTGAGAGGGTTCTCGCAGAATTGGCGTCCAGGTTTCCTCTGGCCCTAGCAAGCTCGGGTTCACGGGCAAGCGTTGAGGCGTTTCTTCGCGTTACGGGATCGGCATCTTTGTTCCGCTCGATTCTGACCGCCGAGGATGTTGTGGATGCAAAGCCCGCCCCGGAAATTTATCTCCGGTCGGCCAAACGAATGGGACTAAATCCCGCAGAGTGTTTGGTCGTGGAAGATGCGATTTCAGGAGTTAAGGCGGCCCGTGCAGCTGGTGCGATGACGGTTGGTATACCTGGAACGAGTTCGGCTGCGGAGTTGCAAGCAGCTGGCGCCCAATCGATCGCGTCGACCCTGGTGGAGATGGCGGCCCGGTTTTCCTCAGGAACTCCGGTGATCGATATTGAAAGGTGGACCGCGGTTATTCCCGCGGCCGGAAACGGTTCGCGGTTGGGGTTTCATCGCCCCAAAATTCTGTACCCGGTATGCGGACGACCAATCCTCGATTGGCTACTCGACTACCTGAGCCCGTGCTGCCACCGTTTTGTCTTCGTTTTGTCTCCCCATGGAAGCGCGGACGTGTCCGCGGAACTGGAGTCCCGCATCCCCGGGCGCTTCGAAGTTGTTATTCAGCAGGAGCCCACAGGCATGGGGGACGCGGTGGGTTTGGCACTACCGCGCGTGCAAACCGCTCATATGGCTGTCGTGTGGGGAGATCAGGTGGCGCTCCGCCCTGAATCGGTTGAAACCTGCCTTCGTCTGCACCAGGGTCCGCTGCATCCGGGCGTCACGTTTCCAACCGTATTGCGGCGCGAGCCATACATCCATTTTGAAAGAGACGTTTCTGGACAGCTTATGGGCGTTCGCCAGAAACGGGAGGGAGACGCGATGCCGACCGAGGGCGAAAGCGATGTTGGTTTTTTCTGTTTCAACCCGACCAGGTTGAGCGAATGGCTTGAGAACATGCGACTGTCGAAAGTGGGCAGTGGCGTCGCCACTCGCGAATTTAACCTTTTACCGGTGATACCTCTGGCCGCTTCCCTGGATCTGGTCCTCACCCCGCGCGTGGTTTCGCAAGAGGAGGCCATTGGCGTGAACTGTGTCCAGGATGCCTCTACCGCCGAAGGTTTCCTGAGGAGAGCGAGTGGCGTCCGAATCTGAGACTTTTCCCGGTATCGGCGATACTCCTGCCACTGGTCGAGTGTCTCCGTCACAAATCAATGTGGTCTTGTTTTCAGGAGGAAGTGGAACCTCTGAGATTACGGGAACGCTGCGTCGCCACGCCCAAATCTCACTCAAGATTCTTATCAATGCCTACGACGATGGGCACTCCACCGGACGCCTCCGCGCGTTTATTCCTGGAATGCTTGGGCCCTCGGATGTCCGCAAGAATCTGAACCGTTTGATGCCGCTGGGCGAACGCAGCCAGTTGGGATTGAAGCAGGTTTCCGATTACCGGCTGCGCATCGGCATCCCTCGCGACGAAGCGCTCAATTTGATTGACCTCATCGTTAACGGCGACTACAAATCTCTCCCGGAACCGCTCCGCGCCTCATTCCCCTTGCTTGCGTATTGGCAGATGCAGGATTTGAACTCTTTCCTGCGGCGGTTTATAGCGTATTTTCACGAGAGGGAACGCCAGGGCTTCACCTTCGATTTTACCGACTGCGCACTCGGCAATTTGTTATTCGCCGGCTGCTATCTCGAACAAGATCAGGATTTTAACGCGGCAATCGATGCGTTCAGCGTATTTCACAATTTCCCGCCCGGTATTCTGCTGAACGTCACATCGGGCGAGAACCTCTTCCTGGCCGCAGCCAAAGCGAACGGATCGTATTTACTCAATGAGGCGGACATCGTTGCAGCGCAGGATCCGGCCCGGATCAGCGAATTGTTTCTTCTCGACGAGACGATTTACCGGAAATCCATCTGCGGCGCGAATCCTCCCCCTGAGGGCTGGGATAGCATACTGCGCCAGGCGCATCGCGTGCCGCAATTAGATCCGCGAGCGGCGGCGGCAATTGAGCAGGCAGATGTCATCATTTACGGACCCGGCACTCAGCATTCCTCGCTGTTTCCTTCCTACATGACTGCGGGTCTGGCCGAGAAGATCGCGCTCAATACTAAAGCCGACAAGGTTTTCATTGGGAATATCCACCGCGATTTTGACATTCAGGAGGAAGATGCCAGCGATCTGGCCCGCAAGCTTTTGGACGCGATGAGTCGTAAGGGTGAGATTGGTGTCGAATGGCGCGACGTTGTCTCCCAGTTTTTCGTGCAAGGCGCAGATCAGACGACGCTCAGTCAGGCCAAGTACATTCCGTTTGACAAGTCGCGCTTCTCTTTTCCGCTCGAAACCGTGAAGGTGCGCGACTGGGAAGGAAAGGAAGGCCGTCATGCCGGTGGTTATGTGCTGGACGAGCTTCGCCAGATTGTGCAATCGCGTATTGACGTCGAACTCGCACAGGTGCATCACATGGTGTCGTTCATAGTACCCGTGGTCAACGAGGCGGCTACGATCGAAGGCGTGTTGAAGGCCCTGACCGCACTCGATTTTCAATCGTTCGGTCTTAACAAGGAAGTAATTGTCGTCGACGGCGGATCCTCTGACGACACTGCGGATAAGGCGCGCGGCGTGCGCAATGTCAAGGTATTCAGCCTCCCGCGGCGGCTGGGACGCGGCGCCGCAATGCGCCTGGGAATCGAGAAAGCCCGCGGAAATCTCATCGTGTTTTTTCCCGGAGACAATGAATATCGCGTGGCAGATTTGTCGGGGATCGTGACATCGCTGGTCAGTTCCGGTTTCCGCGCCGTTTTCGGCACCCGCGCCGTAAAATGCACGGACCTGTCCGGCACCCTCAAGCGCATCTATCAGAACGACCGCGCACTGTATCTGGTAAGCAAATATGGAGGCATATTGCTGAGCGTCACGACGCTGCTTTTGTATAATCGGTATGTGTCCGACGTTCTCAGCAGCGTAAAGGGTTACGACGCCGCACTCTTGCGATCGCTGAATTTACAGTCCGACGGGATCGATCTGGAAACCGAAATTGTCGCCAAGCTATCACGGCGCCGCGAGTATTTTCTCGAGGTGCCACTGGATTACAGGCCGCGAACCCGCGCTGCAGGAAAGAAAATCCGGTCATCCGACGGATGGGGTGCCCTCATGGCGCTGATCCGCTATCGGGTGAAGGGATAGACCCGATTCATGCCGCTGCTATCGATAGTAATTCCCTCATACAATGAGGGTGCGTCCATCGGCACGCTGTTGGAGCGTATTCTCAACGTCCCTTGTGAGGACCTGGGATTCGAGAAAGAGATCATCGTCGTAAACGACGGCTCGAAAGATAACACGGAGGAGGTTGTCCGTACTTTCGGCCGTGTGCTTTGCTTCAACCAGGTTCCCAATCAGGGAAAGGGCAAGGCTGTGCAACGCGGAATCCGCGAGGCCACCGGCGATTACATATTGATTCAGGACGCCGATCTTGAATACGACCCCCGCGATTACCTCGCGCTTCTGGCGAAACTTAAAGAATCTGACGTCGTTTACGGGAGCAGGACTCTGGGACAGGTGAAGGAGCGCCAGGGCTGGACTCTCTTTCCCGGCAGGCATCCGGCACAACGTTTCGGACCGTGGGCCGCCGGTGTCCTGCTCACGTTCTGGACCGCGCTGGTCTATGGCCGTTGGATTACTGACACACTGACCGCCTATAAGCTGTATCCGGCGCCCGTAATGAAAGCGATGAAGCTCCGCACGAGCGGCTTTGAGACCGACCATGAAATCACGGCGAAACTCATCCGGCAAGGTCTGCGCATTCGCGAGGTGCCGGTGAGATACTATCCACGCTCCAAAGCCGAAGGCAAGAAAATTAAGCCGTCGGACGGTTTTATCGCTGTATGGACGTTGCTGAAATATCGGTTTGTTTCCTAAAACGGATATTTAACGAGGACGCCGGGCTGAGACGTTATGACACGATCCTGCAACCGCACCGTGCCAGAGGGCGCATGCCGGGCTACATCTTCACAAAGCCGCACTGATAACCGATAAAATCGAAATACGGTTCGGGCTTATCTTCGAAGAATTCTTCAAACGCCCGGCTCACCCCGGGCGAGTCAATGTCGTGGCAAATGAGCATTCCGCCCCTGTTTAGCCGCGGATAGAACCATTCCAGTCCCGCTTTGGTGGCTTCGTAAAGATCGGCATCGAGGTGTACGAACGCGAACCTCGTGTCGGAAATCCCGACTGCCGTGTCCGGGAAAAACCCCTTGTAGAAGCGCACTTTGGCACCTTTCAGATATTGCTGAACTTCCTCCAGGAGATACGCGTATTGATGTTGCTTGAAGCGCGGGCTGTCCTTCCCGGACGGCTTGGGAAGACCTTCAAAAGTATCGAAAAGATGAAGGGTTCGCTCGGGCGAACATGACGAAATCATCATGGCGGATGCCCCGCTGGCGACACCGAGTTCGGCCATGTCTCCCGGGATTTTCTTAACGGCCTCAATCGCGCTCATGATTTGGCAAGCTTCACCGGGAAGCATGAGCATGTCCCGATGGGAGCGAATGTCAAGCAAAAGCTTGAGTCGTTTGCGGCGCCTCTCGGAGTCCCAGTACTTGATTAACATCATGCCCGCGCGGGCAAAAGCCACCGGAACTTCGCGTAGTGCTCGCCAATCCGTAAACGCCATCTAAGAAGTATAGTATGCGTCTCATCCAAATCGAGTCCAACGGGTCGGTCCTCCAGATTCCCTCAATGCTCCGAAACCACCTCGGCCTGTCGGTATCTCCGGGACGATGTGACAAGCAAGGTACGAAATCATGTGGGAAGATATCAGCCAGACGCTGCAAGACAAAGGGCGACTAAAATCATGATGAATCGCAATCGATGGATCGGCGTGTACCTTCTGGCGGGCATTGCAGCGCTCGTGCTTTCGTATCGTTGGCAGGACGCACCCCTTCTCAGTAACGATGGCTATCAGTACCTCGATGCCGCCTCACATTTTGCCGCTGGCAAGTGCTTGTGCGTGGAGATCGCCCACTTCGATGAACAGGTGACGATGGGTCGGATGCCTGTTCCATTCACACACTTCGCACCGGGCTATCCGCTCCTCATCGCTGCTATCTCGCGCGCCGGCGCAACTCCGGAAGGGGCTGGATACATTGTCTCCGCCACAGGATTCCTTTTGACCATATGGTTGATTTGGGAGCTTGCGCTCACGCTGCGAGCCAAACCAGTCGTGGTCGCATTGCTGAGCCCGCTTTGGATTTTTCACGAGGCGGCCCTTACATACGCCGCCTCCGTCGGTACCGATTCGATGTTTACTGCCGCGCTCGCGGGCATCTGTGCTCTAATGGCGCGGGATTCACGCGAAGATGAACACCGACCCGTTTTTCTGCTCGCGCTGGGTGCAGTCGCAGGCTCGGCGTTTTGGCTGCGTTATGCCGGCCTGTTTCTCTTGTTTGTCGCCGCGTTGTACATCGTCTGGAGAGCCTGGCGCAGCCCCAAGACCCGGTTTTACGCTTGCGGCGCCCTGGCGATAGAGGGCCTACTCGTTGCGACGGTGCTGGTCCGGAATATTCTCGAGGCCGGATCCTGGCGGGGTGGATTTACATCCGGAGGCGGCCACAGCCTGCGGTTCGTATTGACGGAGACGGCTAAAGCGGTCTATCACCTCGTCTTCGGCGATCGCGCCCCGGCGGGCATCGACTTCTGGACGGTTTTGTTTGCCCTCGCTCTCGTGGCCGCGTGCAGCGCGTGGTGGAAAGTCCAATGGCGCTCTGACTTTAATTCTGCGGCGGTCGTGTGGTCAGGTATTCTTGTTGCCGCGTACACAGCCGGCATTATGGAGACGGCGTTGACTACAATTGCCTGGTCCCTGAACCGTTACATCGTGCCGCTTTATCCGGTAGTGCTCGCTGGCCTCGCCGCCGTATTCTCCATCCCCGCGACACGCCGGCAGGTCTTGTCGGTTGCGGCCATGGCGCTGTCGGTGGTGGCGGTCCAAAGCCGAAGCCTCAGCATCCCGCCGCCGCCGGCGCCGCATCTCATCGCCGCTGCGGATCTTCAACAACATGTAGAGTCCGGAGTTTCGGCCCGCCAGTGGCTGCTCGATCACGTGCCGCCTTCCAGTGCCGTCGTGTCAGTTAATGGCCAGGCGATGCACTATCTGCTTCAGCGGCCGACCGTCTCCGTGATAGAACCCGAAGATAGCAGTAATCGCATGGATGACACTTTTTTTCATGCCGTGATGAAACGGTTTTCCGCGCATTATTTGGTGGTCTTCCCGGGAGAAAAATCGTTTGCAACTTCCCCTCAGGATTCCATACCTTTTCTGCACGGCCTGATCTCAGGCGATATTCCTCATTGGCTGAACCGCGCCGCCAGTACCCGCAACACTGCGATTTTTGAATGCCGCGATTGCGTTGCTCAATAAATCAACTGAATCATACGTGATCGCTGCGCGCCCGGGTCGCGGCCGGTCAGATCCGGCTCGCGGAGTGATTTGGGGAATAGGGTTTCAAGCGGCGAGTGCCGCGTTACAAGGTTCCGCCATTGTCGTATGGCGGCCACCGAGTTTGCCGATCTTAAGTTGCCCCTTATTTTCAAAAGAAAGCCACAAGCGCGGAGGAGACTGCAGCAAATTTGTCTGCTCCCAGGTTTTTGGAAGGCATTGGCAACTACCGCTCCGCCTAGCGGTCATTGCTGTCCTTTACCGGATGATTACAAGCTCTTGGAACGCCGCCGAATGCAATGGGACAATGCCTGCTGGATCCAGCTCGACGGCGGAACTTCAGCCTTCGGACTAGCGGTGGAAATCAAATCTCCGCGGGAGATCGCATGGTGGCCATGACCTGCTCCTGACCTGCTCCCCGGAAACTAAACCAGAGATAATTTGAAAAGTCCCAAAACAGAAGGGAGCTTTTCGAGATGAAGAAGATGAGACACACCGAGGAGAAGATCATCGGTGCGGTGAAACAACTGGAAGCCGGAAGAGCGGCG
>CAIKAS010000097.1 GCA_903825445.1 uncultured Acidobacteriia bacterium | reverse complement strand
TTTCGCCGCTCTTCCGGCTTCCAGTTGTTTCACCGCACCGATGATCTTCTCCTCGGTGTGTCTCATCTTCTTCATCTCGAAAAGCTCCCTTCTGTTTTGGGACTTTTCAAATTATCTCTCGTTTAGTTTCCGGGGAGCAGGTCACCACCGCCCCCGAAAAATAATTCTCCCAAGTCGGGCGATGCGGTGCTTGTCATGCTGTAGGTGCCTCCATTGATCGTGACGCTCTCGGAGATGCTGCCTTCTGCCGCGTAATCAGTCAGGGACTCGTAACTGGAGTTATCCGTCGCATGGTAAGCATTGGAATTCAGGAGCGTAAGATCCGCCGTGAAGGAATAGGTGACTACGTCGCCCGCCAGATTTCCGCCGCCGAAAGCGCCGACTGAGTCATCTCCGCCGATCACAATTCCGGTCAGGGTGTCCGTAACAACGATATCGGAAGCTCGGGCCGCTCCGGGAAACGCCGCGGCGACGAATGCCAACAATGCCCAAAGTGCTTTTTTCATTTGAACTGTTCTCATCCTTTGTGATACTGATGCTACCAGTGGTTGCCGATTTTTGATCCATCTGAAAATGCGGGATTTGGATTTCAGTACCAGTACGGGGAGGCCGTCGTTTACCCCTTAATTTCGAAACAACGCGTTATGGCCCAGGCGCGTAGCCTTATCACTCATGTCCCGCGATAAACTAACCGTTGGTCGGCAGTACCGAGCGCCGCATCCGCAAGTGAGGCAAACCATGTCCCTATCGAAGCGAACAAAATTGATTTCTGTTGCAGCACTATCCGCCGCACTGGGCGCAGCCCTCTGGCTGACGAACTTCCAGCCTGCGGTCCACGCACAAAACGCCCCCACAGCCCCCGTTGTTCTCGCGCCACCCAGCCCCGTCCAGTTCACAGGCGAAGCTCCGCCGCCCGAGAACCCACTCACCCTCTGGTATCGCCAGCCAGCCGCCGACCATCCTGCCATCCGGCCAATAGGTGCCCCCGCCATTGCTGCCGCAACAGCCGAGTGGGTCAAAGCGCTGCCCATCGGCAATGGACGCCTCGGCGCCATGGTCTTCGGCGGCGTCGTCAACGAACGCCTTCAACTCAACGAAGACACCCTCTGGGCGGGCGGTCCATACGATCCCGTCAATCCCGACGCGCACGCGGCCTTGCCCGAAGTGCAGCGCCTCATCTTCGATGGCAAGTACGCCGAGGGAGCGAAGCTCATCGCCGATAAGGTCCTCGCCAAGCCCCTCCGCCAGATGCCCTACGAAACCATCGGCAATCTGCAGCTCTCATTTCCTGCCACCACCTCCGTCGAGAACTATCGCCGCGATCTGAATCTCGATACCGCCATCGCGTCCGTCGAATACTCTGCCGCAGGTGTCCACTACACTCGCGAAGTTCTGTCGAGCCCCGTCGATCAGGTCATCGTCGTCCGTCTCACCGCCAGCCAGCCCGGCAAGATCTCCTTCAAAGCCGAGATGAACACGCCGCAGAAAGCCACCGTGGTCGCCGAATCGCCAGCCACCCTCGTCATGTCGGGCGTGAATGGCGACGCCCCCGGCGTCAAAGGCGCGCTGACCTTTGAAACCCGCGTCCGTGTCCTCGCGCAGGGCGGTAAGACGACAGCTCAGGATGGCGCAGTGTCCGTTGCAGGCGCCGACTCGGCGACTCTTCTCATTGCCGCCAACACTAGTTACAAAAGCTACAAAGATGTCACCGGCAACCCACATGAACTGACCCAAAAAACTCTCGCCGCCGCCGAAAAGAAAACCTTCACGGCAATTCGCGATGCCCACATCAAAGAGCACCAGCGCCTCTTCCGTCGCGTCCAGCTGGATCTCGGCAACACCGCCGCCGCCAGGCGTCCCACCGATGAACGCATCAAAGACTTCTCCAACGGTGACGACCCCCAGCTTGCCGCACTCTACTTCCAGTTCGGCCGCTATCTCCTCATTTCCAGTTCGCGTCCCGGTGGCCAGGCGGCAAATCTCCAGGGTCTCTGGAACGAAAGTATGGATCCACCCTGGGGCAGCAAGTACACCATCAACATCAATACCGAAATGAACTATTGGCCCGCCGAGCCCACCAACCTTGCCGAGACCGTTGACCCGCTCATCGCCATGGTCATGGATCTCACCGATACCGGTGCTCGAACAGCGAAGGAAATGTATGGCGCGAGTGGTTGGGTTGTTCACCACAATACCGACCTCTGGCGCGCCTCCGCTCCGATCGATGGCGTTGG
>CAIKAS010000096.1 GCA_903825445.1 uncultured Acidobacteriia bacterium | reverse complement strand
GGTCACGCTGCGGGAGTACTGATTTTCGACTTCCGCCCTTCCTTCCTCCAGTTGCGCCACCAGCATACGGATACCTTCGAGCAGATCCGGCGGTTCGAAGCCGGTCACAACGAACGGCACGTGGTAATCGCGGGCCAATTCTTCATATTCGGTGTAGCCCATCACGCTGCAAACGTGTCCAGGTGCGATGAAGCCCTGCACGCGGTTGCCTGACGATTCCAGCAAAAGCCGGATAGCTGGCGGAACCAGAACGTGCGAAACCAGGATTGAGAAATTCGTCAGGCCTTCGCGTCTTGCCTGCCAGACCGCCATCGCGTTGGCCGGAGCAGTGGTCTCAAAACCGACCGCGAAGAAGACGACGCGGCGATCCGGATGCTTGCGCGCCAGATCGACAGCTTCCATAGGAGAGTAGGCGATGCGCACGTCCCCGCCGGCGGCTTTCACCTGGAACAAATCGCTTGCCGAACCGGGGACGCGAAGCATGTCACCATAGGAGACGAAGATGACGTCGGGCTGCGAGGCGATCTCGACGGCTTTATCCAGTATTTCGAGCGGCGTGACGCAGACGGGACAGCCGGGGCCGTGGACGAGTTCCACCTCGGGAGGCAGCAAAGAATCGATGCCGTACCGCATCAGGGTATGGGTCTGACCGCCGCATATTTCCATCAGGACCCAGGGCTTTGTGACATGCCGGCGGATATCGGCGACAATCGCCTCAGCCAGTTTCGGATCCCGGTATTCGTCGAGGTACTTCATGTGATTGTCCCTCGTTGCAATGAAGTGTCTGGCGGAGTTTCGCTGGGAAGAGGCGCGGGAATCGTGACAGATGAGGGGCCTAACTCTTCTTCCAGCAGCCCCATCATTTGCATGGACGCGTAGGTGCGTTCGGCTTCCTGCTCGTCAACCTTGCTGATCGCAAAGCCAACATGGACCATCACATAATCCCCCGGCACTGCGTCGGGAACGTAATCGAGGTAAGCTTTGCGGGTGACGCCGCCGAACTGGATGCGGCCGATACGAATACCGGCAATTTCCTCGCAGTCCAGAATTTTACCGGGAATCGCGAGGCACATAAGTGTTCACCATGTCGTCCAGGATTATTCGTGCTTTTAGCAATGCATCATCAAGAGCGGCTTCGACTTCGGCGCTGAGCCCGATGCCCGTTCGGATGTTCCTGGGCTCGATTCCGATGGCCGCCACCTCCGCCCAGTCGTAACCAAGCATGCGCGCCGTCGCGAAGAGTTCCAGGGCATTGCCTTCGTGCGCGGTAGTCGAGCGTTGCGCACGGATACGCCACAGGTCTTCGCCCCACAAGACGTGAATTGTTCCTGCCGGTTGCCCGAACGCCATCGCATCCAGCACGAGAATCGCTTTGCGGTCTGCCAGGTAGCCCGTCAGGGCGAGTCCCTGGGTACCGCCATCGATAAACTCAACAGCTTCGTGAGGTGGAAACTGTTCGGACAGAGCTTCCAGCATGCGCAGGCCTGCGCCGTCATCGCCTAGCAGCGAATTGCCCAGGCCAAGCACCAGGACCGGCGCGGTGGCCAGGGCGGAGGGGCTAGCTGACCCAGTCGTCGTTATCGATGTCGCCATCTTCATAGAATTTGTCTCCGGAGAACATCGAGCTGATCAGCCCATCCTTGTAACGGACGGAGTCAAACAAAATGATGTAGAGATGCAGTATTACGAAAATCAGGAAACCCCAGGCAAAGAAGTGGTGCCACATGTGGGTGCGGAACGGGCCACCCATCAGCGGGATTACCCATCCAAAGGTTGTGTCCCAGAAGCCGCCTGGATTCGTTTCACCGTAAAGCGCAAAGCCCGTGGCAATCTGGGCAAGGCCGAGCCCGCCGACCAGCAGGAAGTACGAAGCGCCGGCGAGGGAATTGTGCCCCAACGTCACCGGTCCGCGCACTTTTTGCATGTACTCAACAATCTGCCCGTAGAGCGCCTTCCACCAGCTCTTTCGCCACACCAGCGGTACGCCGGATCGCGAGTATTTATTCCCCGCGAAGAACCAGTAGCCCCGGAGAAGGAAACTGAACAGTAAGGCGTAGCCAGCCGCGAAATGCACCTGACGAAAACGGCCCATCAGGAATTGGTTAAACGGTTCGCCAGTGGACGTGGCCACCGGATACGTGATGAAAAAGCCCGTCACAAACAGTGTCACGACGGACGCCGCCGTCACCCAATGCGTAATGCGGATCGGCAACTCCCAGACCTGTACTCGGCCATACCGGGCGGTGCCTGCGTTCAGTTTGAGCGGATAACTTCCCATGGCAGCCTCCTTGCTATCGCCTAACGCACCACAATCTCCGCGAGTTTCTCGCCGTTCGGCCCAATCACGTGCGACGCGCAGGCGAGACAGGGATCGAACGAGTGGATCGTACGAAGTATTTCCACCGGGCGCTTCGGATCCGCCATCGGAGTACCGATGAGAGCGGATTCATAAGCACCGTGTTGCCCTCTGGCATCGCGCGGCGACGCGTTCCATGTGCTGGGCACCACGATCTGGTAGTTCGCGATCTTCGCGTCTTTGATGTGAATCCAGTGGCACAGCGAACCGCGCGGAGCCTCAGTAAACCCGAGGCCTTTCGATTCCGGCTTCCAGGTTTCGGGTTTCCAGAACCGCGTGTCGGCAACGGATTCGTCGCCGGCTTTCAGGTTCGCCACCAGATTATTGAACTCTTCGCGCAGCCAGCGAACGGCAAGCTGCGTTTCCAATCCGCGCGCCGCAGTACGTCCGAGTGTCGAGAAAAGCGCAGCGGGTCCTACCTTGAGCTTGCCGAGCGCGGCCGTCACCACTTCTTTGAATTCCGGTTTACCACTGGCATACCCTACCAGCATCCTGGCCAGCGGGCCCACCTCCATGGCGTGACCTCTCCAGCGCGGGGCTTTCAGCCAAGAATATGCCTTGGATTCATCGAGCTGCTTGTAGGGCAGCTCGGGGCCGGTATAGCTGGCCTCCGTGATGCCGTCCCAGGGATGCAGCGAGCTCTTCCCTTCCGGGTATTTATACCACGAGTGCGAAACCTCTTCCTGAATCTGTTCCGGGTCCGCCGGGTCAAGAGGCAGAACCTCATTCAGGTTCTTATTGAGGATCACGCCACGCGGGAAACGAAATTTGGACGGATCGCCGATACCGTTCTGCGGCAGGTCACCGTAAACCATGTAGTTGCCAATTCCGCCGCCGTAAGTCGTCC
Source organism: uncultured Acidobacteriia bacterium (assembly GCA_903825445.1). Taxonomy (GTDB): domain Bacteria; phylum Acidobacteriota; class Terriglobia; order Bryobacterales; family Bryobacteraceae; genus BOG-234. The sequence continues at coordinate 31,359 of CAIKAS010000096.1, read as the reverse complement.
ACTCCGGATAGAAGGAAGCAATCGCAAGCAAATCCGGGATATACATGTTCTCGACTACATCGGCCGCCTGATCGATCAAACCATCCACGAGATTCAGGCGTTCCATATTGATGGCGTTGTCGCCCTGCATGTTGATGGCAGAAGCCATGCCGCCGACCAGATAATTCGGATGCGGATTCTTGCCGCCGAAAACCGTGTGGATCTTTACAAGTTCCTTCTGCCACTTGAGCGCTTCCAGATAATGCGCAACCGCCATGAGGTTAGCTTCCGGCGGCAGTTTATACGCCGGATGACCCCAGTAAGCGTTCTGGAAGATGCCGAGCTGTCCGGAGTCGACAAACTTCTTTAGGGTGCTTGCTACGTCGCTGAAGTAGCCTTCTGTCGCGAGCGGCCAATGCGGCGAGACCTTTTGCGCCAGTGCCGCCGTAGCCGCTGGGTTCGCCTTGAGCGCGGACACCACGTCCACCCAATCGAGCGCGTGCAGATGGTAGAAGTGCACCACGTGATCCTGCACCATCTGCGTCAGGAACATGATATTGCGGATGATGTCGGCATTCTTCGGCACAGTGATGCCGAGCGCGTTCTCCACACTCCGCACGCTGGCCAGTGCGTGAACCGTGGTGCAGACGCCACAGATACGTTCGCAGAAAGCCCACGCGTCGCGCGGATCGCGGCCCTGCAGAATGACTTCGATGCCGCGCCACATGGTCCCGGAACTGATTGCGTCCTGGATTTTGTTGCTGCCATCGAGCATCGCCTCAACACGCAAATGCCCTTCAATACGTGTGATTGGATCGACTACAACTCTGGTCGCCATGGCTGCCTCCTTTCTCTTATTGCCTGACTTCGCCCGCAGTGGGCTCTGCCGGTTTCGGTTTGCGCTGAGCCAACTGCCACGCCATATGCGCGGCCACGCCGACGCCCGTTACAACAGTGAGCGTTTCGCCGATTTTGTCCGGCGTGGAATCCACACCAGGAATCGGGATGCCGGATAGACGTTCGTAGAACGGCCCGTTATCCCAAAAGTTCTGCTCGCTGCAACCGATGCATCCGTGTCCGGACTGGATAGGGAAGGACACGCCGTTGTTCCATTTCATCGTGGAGCAGGAATTGTAGGTTGAAGGTCCGCGGCAACCCATCTTATAGAGGCACCAGCCCTTCTTCGCTCCCTCGTCATCCCATGCTTCGACGAACTGGCCGGCGTCGAAAAACGCGCGGCGGTAGCACTTATCATGGATCCTCTGCCCATAGAACATCTTTGGACGCCCGGCGCGATCCAGTTCTGGCAAGCGGTCAAACGTCAGAATGTAAGCCAGCACGCCGGTCATCACGTCGGCAATCGGAGGACACCCAGGTACATTCACAATGGGCTTGCCGGTAATGAGCTTCTTCACCGGTTCCGCGCCCGTTGGATTCGGCTTTGCATTTTGCACGCAGCCGTGGGATGCACAGGAACCCCAGGCGATGATGGCCTTAGCGTCCGCCGCCGTTTCCTGCAGGACGCTGAGAAAGCTCTGCCCGTTAATCGTGCAGTAAACACCGCCATCCTTCGTCGGCGCGTTGCCTTCTACCGCAAGAATGTATTGGCCCTTGAAGTCCTTCATGATCTTCTTGCGGACTTCCTCTACCTGATCGCCCGCCGCGGCCTGCAACGTGTCGTCATAATCGAGCGAGATCATATTGAGGACAATGTCCTGCGCGATCGGATGCGCGCTGCGAATGAAGCTCTCACTGCAGCAGGTGCATTCGAGACCATGCAGCCAGATCACCGGCAGTCTGGGCTTGGTTTCCAGCGCCGAAACCACCTGGGGGATGGCGGTGGAACCCAGGCCCATCATGGCGCTGAGTTTGACGCAGTAATCAAGGAAGGTTCGTCGATCAACTCCGTGCTCACGGAGCAGGTCATACGTGGACTGAGAGCGGACAGGCATGCAAGGCCTCCTTATTCGTCCTGACTTCGACCGGTGGCGTCGATGCACTTTTGCTGCCATGTCACGATAAGTGGTTTTTACGGCGATTAGGTATCCCCCTTGCCCGGTGGATACTGCGCGTAAACACTCTTTCTGCGCTGAATGCCGCGTTGATCGCGCGTGCACAATGCAGTCTAACTATCATTGGGCGCTGGAATTACGCGTGCATCTGAGTGGGCACCATGCGATTGCACATATCGCCGGTTTTGTGGTTGGCTGGGTTCGGTCTGTTGGTGAGCATGTTTGCGTGGAGCGAAGTCAACCCGGAGCTGAAGTCCCTCCAGCGAAAGCGCCTGGACGCGCCCATGGACATTCAGAAATACCCCTGCGCCGCTGGCTACATGTTTCTCTTTGCGGATGGGGAACTGCGGGAATGCGCCGTTTCCCGTGCGATCACCTTCGGACAAGCCGCCATCCCTAAAGGATCGTGGATCAACCTACGGCACGACGGGAGACCGGATTTCGTATTTCTGGAGCACGATACGTGGATCGGTGGCTATTTATGCAAGGGAGGCGGCCTCCTCGGCCCCACGGAAGGAGCGATGACCGTACTTTATCCAGATGGCAAACTGAGGATCTGCTGGCTGGCGAAGGACACGGTAATCGAAGGCGTTCCTTGTGCGCACGCCAGCATGGTGGCCGACGCTTTTGGTGGCGGTTCAGGAACAGAGTTCCACGAGAACGGCAGACTGAAGGCGTGTAAGCTGTCTCGCAATTTCGCGGTCGGGGACCACGTGTTTCGCCAGGGCGACCATATTCGCCTCAAAGAAAACGGAGATATCGCAACACCCTTCTGACTAAACCGTGAATCCATGCCCAACCTCACGCTTACTCGCGACTCGGCACTCACCGTGCGCCGCAGACTGTTCGTTCAGGGAATCGTGCAGGGTGTCGGCTTTAGGCCGTGGGTACACCAACTCGCCCACGACAATCAACTCGGCGGCTATGTTTTCAATTCGACTGCGGGAGTGACCATTGAAATCGAAGGAAGTGAAGCGGCAAACCAGCGCTTCCTGTCAGACTTCCGAAACTCTCGACCAACACTGGCCGTGATCGACTACGTACGGGAGGAACTACTCGAACCGGTTGGATACACAAGTTTTCTCATTCGGGAAAGCGAAACGGCATCAGCTGAGTTTGTGCTGGTTCCGCCCGATATTGCCACCTGTGACGCCTGTCTCGCCGATCTTCGCGATCCCCACAACCGACGTTTCGGCTACCCTTTCACTAATTGCACCCATTGCGGCCCTCGATACAGCATCATTCAGGACATCCCTTATGACCGCCGCTTCACAACAATGTCTGAATTCCCGATGTGTCCGGCATGTGAAGCGGAATATCACGACCCCGTTAATCGGCGCTTCCATGCTCAGCCGAATGCCTGTCCGGAGTGCGGACCGTGGGTGGAGTTATGGGACAAAGAACAGTTACTGAGTTCGCGGGCTAACGCAATCCGTGAAACGCAACACCATCTTGAATCGGGCCACATTGTCGCGATCAAAGGGCTGGGTGGCTTTCACCTCGCATGCCTCGCATCGAATGAGGACAGTGTTCGCCTCTTGCGGGAACGCAAACGCCGCTCGGAAAAGCCATTTGCGGTGATGGTCCGTGATCTGGCGGTAGCGGAGGCGATCTGCCAGGTTAGCGACGCTGATCGCGCCGCGCTGACCGGAATACGCAGACCCGTAGTATTGATGCCGCGCGTTCCCGGGACCGCAATCGCCGGTCAGGTAGCGCCCGGTATTGCGTGGATCGGGATCATGCTCCCCTACACGCCGCTGCATCACCTCCTTTTCGACGGTGCCGGTTTTGACGCCCTTGTCATGACCTCCGGCAATCTCTCTGAAGAACCCATCGTCAGCCGAAATGAAGAAGTTGAATCCCGTCTTAACTCCCTTGCGGATTACTTCCTGGTCCATAATCGCCGGATTCAAACGCGTGTCGACGATTCCGTGGTGCGCACATTCGGAGGCCGGGAACGCACGCTGCGACGTTCGCGCGGTTACGCTCCGCATCCAATAGATCTCGGCATTCCCGTGAAGCAGATTCTAGCCTGCGGCGGGGAACTGAAGAACACATTTTGCCTGACCAAGGAACACTACGCTGTGATTAGCCAGCACATCGGCGATCTGGAAAACCTGGAGACCCTGGAGGCATTTCAAGAAACGCTGGAACATATGAAGCGTTTTTTCCGTGTCGCCCCGGTGGCAGTGGCGCACGATCTACACCCGCAATACCTCTCCACTCGTTACGCCCTCTCACTGCCCGTCGATGTCCCCAAATTCGGTATCCAGCATCATCACGCTCATATAGTCTCTTGCATGGCGGAGAACCGTTTACAGGGCGAGGTGATCGGCGTCGCATTCGATGGCACCGGCTACGGCACCGATGGCAAAATCTGGGGGGGCGAGTTTCTGGTATGCGGCTACGATAGTTTCGAACGCGCACTGCATTTCCGCTACGTACCCCTCGCCGGAGGCGACACTGGTGTGCGCCAGATCTGGCGCAGCGCACTCGCGTACCTGCGGGACGCTGGTGTCGACCCCGGGTTCCTTGCCGAACACATACCCGCAAGAGCGTTCAGCACGGTTCAGAACATGATCGCTAAGGAGATTAACACGGTAGAGACAAGCTCGTGCGGTCGCTTGTTCGATGCCGTCGCGGCTATAGCCGGAGTTCGTACGGAAACCAACTATGAGGGGCAGGCGGCCATGGAACTGGAAGCGCTTGCCGTGCGTGCGGCATTGCCCGTCAATGAGGTCTGGCCCTTCGAGATCGTTGACGAGGCAAATGGCGAGATCGATTTCAGGGAGACCATCCGGTGCGCCGCTCGCGCCAGAAGGCACCCCGAACGAGTGGCCGGATTATTCCACAATACACTGGCAAGAGCAACGGCTCAAGCTTGCCTTAGCATCGCCGCCCGTACAGGGATTCCTCGTGTATGTCTATCGGGCGGTTCGTTCCAGAACATTTATCTGCTCGGACGTACCGTTGAATTACTGAAAAAAGCCGGCCTCGAGGTGTATCTGCACTCCATCGTGCCGCCGAACGACGGTGGCTTGTGCCTCGGTCAGGCAGCGATCACCAACTGCCGAGTTACGCAGAGACCCGCTGGCCCAACTTAGGCGCGGCGGAAGCGCCGACGCAGCAGAATACCCGCGATGCCGCTGCCGAACAGAACAATTGTAGTCGGCTCGGGAGCAACGGTTTCCTGATACCCGAGAGCATCCAGCATATTGAGTTCTGCTCCGCCATCGGTCGCGATGCTGAAGACCTGTCCAGGACAACCGATGCCGTCCTGGATGTACTGGCAGGAGTTTGTGAAATCCGCGTAGTCGTCGCCGTTTGCCACGGTGTTAAAAATGGCGTTACCCGCCCCGTTGGTTACGCCACCGTTGTACGAAAAATAAGCGCCCGGCGGGGCCTGATTGAGGCCAACGTACGAACCGTTCGCAGCCAGGCTTCCCGCAGCGTTATAACGGAACAGATCGATCGCCGCGGGAGTATTGTTGCCGCTGACGACGCTGCAGCCATTTACCAGTTCGTTGTTGGAGGCCGTCGTGTCTATACAAGAGGCCGTCCCCAAAACTTCGTCCGTCTCGTGCTCTATCACGCTGTAGGCATCGTATTGATTTGAGCCAATAGAGCCACCGTTCTGATCGAAATACAAAGGCTGGGAGTTGGAAAGCGTGATGACGCCGTTGTAGCAGTTAGGATGATTCGCAGCAATTGTGCAGCCGCTGCCATTGTTGATGCTGTTGCCATTCTCGAATATGCCGCCGATATTGGTAAAACCGAGGGAAGAAGCAAGAGCGCTGGAAAGGACAACGTCACCCGAACCGTATTCGGCCTGGTCGATGGTATTCAGCGCAGCGAGAGAGCTGGTGCGAATAGGGTCGGTGCTGGCTTCGGAATTGAGAATCGATTGATATTGGCTGAAGGTGACAGCGGAGCGGGCTGACTCATTCTCGCCCAGGCTGGTACTACCCATTTCCACGTAGATGTTCGCATTCACATTGCTAAAAGTGCTCGTATACAAAGGAGCAATAACATTATTCAGATACGCACAGGTACCACTCGCACCATTCGCGGCGGTATCCGGATCTACTGATGAACTAGTTGTGTCGCAGACAAAAGTAATTCCCGACGCGCTGGCCGTCAGTGAACCAATAGCAACAGCTACAGCGAGCCAGATCGTCCGTTTAAGCAACATTCCGTTGCTCCTCCTCATCGGCATTCCCGAGCAAGTCTCATGGATACCTACCATTGCAAGCTGGGTGCAATGACTATGTTAGCAAATGCAGGGATCAGTTCGCCATAACTAATACGTCATCTCGTTAGCATATTGAAACCTTTAGTACCATTACCGAACTCCCTGCCTGCCGCTCGAGCCCGGCAACCCATGCGATCCAGCACTGTCATCTGGAAAACCGGATCCAGCCACGCTTCCCAGCCGTGATGCGCACAGATGGCAAGGGCGACGGCGCGCGTTGTGGCGCCCGATCGTTTAACCTCACGTACGTGAAACGGATCGGCCACAAGTGGTCCGCTGGAACACCTAACCGCCACATCTACCAGCACTTCGGGGTCGCAGGGGAGCATGGGCGCAATAGTTGCCGAGGTCGAAATACCCGCGTCCGTTAAAGCCCGCAACGTCCCCCAGCGTTCTTCAATCGGAGCGCAGTGTGTTTCGAATATGCGGCGAACATCATCTCGATTAGTCGTCATCGAAAAGCTGATGCGGAGAGTAGTGCGCTTACTCACCTCTGTCAGCAGCCCGAGATCGCGCAAAATCAGCGGCCCGCGCGTCTGAATCACAAACACGCGCGGCGGCGATGCGATAACGGCTTCAAGTATCCCGGGCATCAGACGCCTCTCCGCCTCGGCGGGCTGGTAAGGATCGGTGAGCGGCGAACAGTAGATGATCTGATCGGATCGCAGATCACGCGACAGAAGCTCCGCGGCGTTGTTCTTGAACGTGGTGAATTCGCCCCAGTGCAGCCAATCTTCCTTCCGCAACCCACCCTGCACCCGCATGGTGGGGACGTAACAGTAGGAACAGCCGTAGGTGCAATTACGGGCAGGAGTGAGGGAGTGGGTAAAGCCCGCCTCGGCGAGGAATCCGGAAACCGGGCTCAGTATGGATTTCGCTTCGGATTCAAATATTTGAAATGGCATCTAAGCGAATTGGCCGCAGCTTGCCGTCACTATAAGGACCACTTCCAGTCGCGTGCTTCCGCTTTGTCGACTCCATGTTCGAAGGCATAGGCTATGGACTCGCAGATTTGGTCTTTCAACCACTCCTTAACATGGGCGCCCGACACCTGGAGCTTAGGAACGCGATCGATTACGTCGATCGCCAGGCTGAATCGGTCCACCTGATTCCGAATCGCGAGTTCGAGCGGCGTATCGATGTTTCCCTTTTCCTTGTAGCCACGCACATGCATGTTGTCGTGGTTGGTGCGGCGGTAGGTGAGCTTATGAATCAGCCAGGGGTAGCTGTGGAAGTTAAAGATGATCGGCTTATTCGTTGTGAAGAGCGCGTCGAAATCGCGGTCCGACAAACCATGGGGATGTTCGGTGGCTGGCTGCAGTTTGAATAAATCCACCACGTTGACGAAACGGATTTTGAGTTCCGGGAAGCGCTGCCGCAAGATCGCCACGGCAGCCAGCGATTCCATGGTTGCCACATCGCCGGCGGTGGCCATAATCACATCAGGCTCGCCGCCCTGATCGTTGCTCGCCCAGTCCCAGATGCCGACGCCCCGGGCGCAGTGCAGTATGGCAGCTTCCATATCGAGATACTGCAGGTGGTCTTGTTTATCCGCCACGATGACATTGAAGTAGCCGGTGCTGCGCAGACAGTGATCGGCGATGCTTAGCAGGCAGTTCGCGTCCGGAGGCAGATAGATGCGCGTGACTTCAGGACTCTTGTTGGTCACAATGTCGAGAAAGCCGGGGTCCTGATGAGTAAAACCGTTGTGATCCTGCCGCCAAACTGTTGATGTGATCAACAGATTCGCGGAGGAAATCGGCGCGCGCCAGCGTATCTCGGCCTTACTTTTCTCCAGCCACTTTGCGTGCTGGTTGAACATGGAGTCGATGATGTGTACAAACGCCTCATAGGTGGAGAAGAGGCCATGCCTTCCGGTCAACAGGTAACCTTCCAGCCACCCTTCGAGCGTGTGTTCGCTCAGCATTTCCATGACCCGGCCGTCCGGCGAAAGCTCACCGCCGTCGAGATCATCAGGTTCAGACTCGGCCATCCATGTCTTTTTGCTGGCTTCGTAGATGGCCTGAAGGCGGTTGGAGGCGGTCTCATCCGGCCCGAACACACGAAAGCTGGTGGAATTCCCACGCATAACATCGCGAAGATATTGGCCGAGAATATATGTAGGCGGAGCCAGCAAGGTTCCTGGCTTTGCGATAGCGACAGCGTAGTCCCGGAAATCCGGCAATGAAAGCGGCTTCCGCAGAAGCCCGCCATTTGCGTGGGGGTTTGCACTCATCCGGCGGGTGCCCCGAGGCGCCATTTCCCGGAGTTCGGGAATCAGTCTGCCGGATTCGTCGAACAATTCCTCTGGCCTGTAACTTCGCATCCAGTCTTCCACAACTCGCAGATTGCCGGGGTTGGCGACCACATCGAGGACCGGTACCTGATGCGATCGCCATGTACCTTCGATCTTGTGCCCATTCAGGTCTTTAGGCCCGGTCCAGCCTTTCGGGCTGCGGAAGATAATCATCGGCCAGCTGGGTCGCTGTGAATGGCCGATAAGCCGCGCCTCCTGCTGGATTCCACGGATCTCCTGAACACAGCGCTCCAGCGTTTCCGCCATCAACTGGTGCATCGCCATAGGCTCACTGCCTTCCACCACGTGAGGATTCCAGCCGAAGCCCCGAAACATTTGCTCCAGTTCCTCCGCCGGAATTCGCGCCAGCAGCGTGGGGTTGGCGATTTTGTAACCGTTCAAGTGAAGTATGGGCAGAACGGCGCCATCGCGAACGGGATTCAGAAACTTGTTGGAATGCCACGAAGTCGCAAGCGGTCCCGTTTCCGCCTCCCCGTCTCCTATTACCACCGACACAATCAGATCGGGATTATCGAAAGCTGCGCCGAAAGCATGTGACAGGCTGTAGCCCAGCTCACCGCCTTCATGGATGGATCCCGGCGTTTCCGGCGTGCAGTGACTGCCGATGCCACCCGGAAACGAGAATTGACGAAAAAACTTCAACATCCCCTCTTCGTCTTCGCTCTTGTCCGGATAAACCTCTGAATAAGTACCCTCCAGGTAACAGTTGGAGAGCACAGCCGGCGCGCCGTGCCCGGGGCCTGAGATGTAAATCATGTTCAGGTCATACTTCCTGATCAGCCGGTTCAGATGTACCCACGTGAACGACTGGCCTGGAGTCGACCCCCAATGGCCCAATAATCGTTCTTTGATTTGCTCCGGCTTCAGTGGTTGTCTCAGCAGGGGATTCTCGCGCAGATAGATCATCCCGGCGCTCAGGTAGTTACAAGCGCGCCAATACGCATCTATCTTCCGCAGCTCTTCGGCCGATAGTGGCTCGTTTACGGGCAACTCTATTTCAGCGCTTGCACTCATAAGACACGTGCACTCTTTCTGGTTTCCTGATTCCGTGGTAGATTCCGGATTTCGCGGCCGTATTCCGCGACGCGGGAGAAGATCGACTCGAAATGGCCAGGAGCGTCTTTGCCGGTCCGTTTGGAAGAGAAACAATCCGCGACATACCTCGCTCTGGCGTAGCGAAGGTCATAATCCTGGAGCCGATAGGATTCTTGCGGGCGGGGGGCATTACCTCAGCCGCTTTCAGACCGAAGATGAACATTTTTTCTTCGCCCACTTCTTCGAGTATCTCAATACTGGCGCCGTCGTGAGTGCCGATCACAACCGCGCCGGGCAACAGTTCGCAGACGAACGGCCGTCGACGAAGCGCTTAGCGCATGCGCGATGCCAATCGCCAACAGTCATTTGTACCCAAAATCGGATTTTGGAAGAGGCGCTGAACCCCTGACGCAGGTGTTCAGCGGGATTACGTGCGCTGCGGGCGGAAGTAATAATGCCGCGAATTGAAAATAGATGGTGCTGGAGGAGGGGGTCGAACCCTCATACCCAGTGAAGGATGCGGGATTTTGAGTCCCGTGCGTCTGCCAGTTCCGCCACTCCAGCGCTCGGAGAAATTAAATAAATCCGAGAAAACCTCCTTCATTCTACACAACCTCCTCTAACGGACTGCCGAAAAAGGCCGATCACCGTCTACAGACTCAAAAATGGCATTGTTCAAAACGAGAAGCGCAGCCGTCTATGGCATCGACGCGCAGCCAGTCGATGTCGAAGTTGATCTCTACCGCAGCGGCACCACGCGCGATTTCATGCTGGTCGGGATGCCGGACACCGCCGTGCGCGAAAGCCGCGAGCGCATCAAATCCGCCCTGATGAATTCGGGCTTCGGTTACCCCAGCCAGGCCGTGACCGTAAACCTGGCCCCCGCCCACGTCCGCAAGGAAGGCTCAGGCTTCGATCTGCCGATGGCACTGGCGATTCTCGGAGCAATGGGTACCTTCAAGGGTTTGGATCAGCACCTCTCCGCAGGCGAATTGTCGCTCGATGGCGCGATCCGGCCCGTGCGTGGCGCTCTCTCGATGGCGGTTTGCGCGCGGGAACATGGGATTCCCAACCTGATTGTGCCATTGGAGAATGCGGCGGAGGCAGCGGTTGTGGAGGGAGTTCGCGTGTTTGGTATGCGACATCTGGCTGAAGTTGTCGCGATGCTGAACAGGCCGGAGGAGTTTTCGCCGGTGTCGTCCGGCGCAATCACGCCCTCATCGGAGGTTCAGGCGTCGGCCCCGGATTTTCGCGATGTTCGCGGCCAGGCGTCGGCGAAACGTGCGTTGCTCGTCGCGGCTGCGGGGAACCACAACGTATTGATGATCGGGCCACCGGGTTCGGGTAAGACGATGCTGGCGAAGCGCCTCGCTGGCATCCTGCCGATGATGGAATTTGAGGAAGCAATTGAATCTACCCGCATTCACAGCATTGCCGGCACTCTGCAACCAGGCAGCGGACTGCTTTGGAACCGGCCATTCCGCGCACCCCATCACACAATTTCCGATGCCGGAATGATCGGCGGCGGCGCGGGTATGCCCCGCCCCGGAGAGGTCAGTCTGGCGCATAACGGCCTGCTGTTTCTCGACGAGTTCCCGGAATTCCCGCGCAACGTACTCGAAATCCTGCGGCAGCCACTGGAGGATTCGATGGTGAGCATCGCGCGCGCTTCCATGACCCTGAATTTCCCGGCCGGGTTTATGCTGGTCGCAGCGATGAATCCGTGCCCCTGCGGATTCTTTGGCGACCCGACCCGCGAATGCCGCTGCACTCCAGCCATCATTCAGCGCTACCTGGGCAAGATCAGCGGACCGCTTATCGACCGCATCGATATCCAAATCGAAGTTCCCGCCGTGCCGTTCAAAGAACTCCGCGCGGGCGAAGTGACGGAGACCTCGGCCAATATGCGTGCGCGCGTGGAGAGCGCGAGGAATATTCAGAAGGCGCGCGGCAGCACAAATTCACGGATGCCCTCGCGGCTGATCCGCCAGCAGTGTGCGCTCGACGCAACCGGAGAGCGAACGCTTGAGATGGCGATGAAGCGCATGAGTCTTTCCGCGCGTGCTCATGATCGAATTCTTAAAGTCGCCCGGACGATTGCAGACCTGGATGAATCGGCTTCCATCGCCGCGAAACACATCGCCGAAGCCATTCAATATCGAAGCCTGGACCGGAACTACTGGACATAACCGGCGAACGCGCGGGATTACGCGAGTTGAAGAGCGGGGGTCGGAGGCCCACCTCAAGGATATTTTGTATGTTAATTCGGGGATGGCCTGTTTATACGATCGACCACTACAAATTCTACCGGTGCCTTTCCCGGGATCAATTTAAGACCAAGCTGCGTTTCCATCGCTTCGAAAATGTCCGAGACTGGACCGGGCGTAAAGTCGAGGCGAAACTCGTAGAAGACATCCGTCGGCAACCCGGTCTCGTCCACAACCCGGCGTCCCACGTCCTGAAGGTCGGTCAAATTCACAACAAGTGCTGGTAAACGCATCCCCCCAATCGCTCGTTGACCTCGCCACCAGGCACCGCTGGATTCTGTAACGGTGCTGCCAGGCACTACTGGCTTAAGTTTCGCCCCTCCCTTCGCCACGGTCAGAAAAAAAACGTCCGTTTCGCGAACTTCCTTGCGCAGTTTGAGTTGAAATCGATCTTCGAGCAGACGTTGCGTCATCAACTTGCAAGTCGCGGCCGTGATCGAATTGTCCGCCGCCTTCGCTTCGACATTGTATTTGTCGCCATCAGGCCGAGCCCAGTCCGGAAGCGGAAAGGTATCCCTGATGCCGTATGCGTATTCGATGAGAAACTGGGCCGGAAAATTGGAGGCCAACAGTCTTCCGCCCTTGCAACTGAACTGTGGGCGGGCGTTCGCATCAAACGTCGTCGGTTTTACCGAAATGACATCAAATTCCGGCCCACGTGCCGGTGCCGTTTGGGGCCACGCCAGCTCAGTAGCGTTCAACACTATGATTAGAACGACTCGAAGTTTCATTGCGCACTCCCACGAACTTTATCCAAGCTCCATGCGGATTTCAACGTCCGCACCATGACTTTCACGACTCTGTCGAGTCCAGGCATCTGTTCACGGTTCAAGCGATCTGTAGACCTGGGGACGGCGAACGCCGGACAGCGAGCCTGAGCGAACCTAGCAGCAGTCCGATGACGAGTCCCATCACAGCGATCATCCAGCGATTGGGTTTTACCGGCAATATCGGAAGGGACGCAATATCAAGCACGTCGAGTTGTCCGCCTTCCCTGCGTTGAGTAATTTGGCGGGCTGCGTCACTCATCTGCGCGGCGTCCGACCTCTGCTTCGCGTAATACGTCTCGTCAAACTTATCCATCAGGATCTCCACCACCTGCTGGGCCTTAAACCTGTCGTAATAAGAGAACGAGATACTGAATGCCGAGACCGCTCCGTTCGTACCGGATGCCGGTCCCAATGCCTCAATTCGTAGATCGTTAGCCAGCATGTTCCGTACTACCTCTTCTCTGGGTTTCTTCGCCCGCTCCTCGGAATATAGATTCATCCTGGGGTCCTGGATGATCATCGAAAGGGTCTGAGAATTCAGGATCTCGGGTTCTATTTGGTGGAGAAACTCGGCGGTCGAGGGCGCGGCGGGGAGAGGCGCCAACGGATCTTCAGTAATTGCCGCCGACGTGATCTGCATAACCGCAGTGGATGTGTACCGGTTGGGAATCAGGAACGACGCGGTGCCGGCTAAAACGAAACCTGCCACTGCGAAGCCACTGAGTTGCCATACGACTCGCGGCCGTCGCATTGCTGCCAACGCGAACAGGCCCAACAGCAGCCCCACGCCAAGCCCACACGCCATATAAACGAGTTGACCTAGTTCCTTAGATTGCGTCGGCAAATTCGTCACATCGACAAGTCCAACGATCTCGCCCAACGGAGGCGGCGGCGCCGGTTTCGCGTGATTGACAGTCGACATGTCTCCCCAGAAACCAAGGTATGCATCCGCCTTATACATGTTGTTGAGCGAATTACGCTCCTTGAATTTATCGGCTAGCAGCACAACGACAGCCCGCGCCTTGACCTGATCCGGATAGGAAAATGAGATGCTGAAGACAACAGGGGCCAAGTCACCCGCCGCCGACGGACGCGCTTGAATCCGGATGTCGTGGCGCATCTGCGCTATGACATCTTCCAGTGGCTTCCGCCTAAGTTCGTCTGTGTACAACAGCAGCCTGGGGTCGTTGATGATTGTGGAGAGTTCGGTGCGGCTCAGGATCTGCGTTTCCATCTCCGCAATGTGCGCGGCGGTTCGTTCCCGGAGCATTTGCGATGATGTGGGTCGCACCGGATCGGACTGCGGCGTAACGCTCACTACCGCCGAAGACACGTAATGTGGAGCCGCCGTAAAGCTCATGCCGCCGGCTACGATTACGCCGACAATCGCCATCGCGACCACCGGTTTCCACCAGTTGGTCCCATCCGTGATCTGCATCGTGATAGCTCCTCCCAGGACGTTCCCCAATACGCGCCAACGAGGTTTGACCTCATCGAGAAGGGCGCTGAACTCGTCGCCAAATTCCTCGCGCCAGCTTCGCGGATATAACGCGGCCACCAGCTTGATCCAACGCCTCATGCAGGCTTCAACCTCCGCATCGCCGTTTTCACCAGGCGGTCGAGTTCCGTCATCTGCTCTGTAAGATGCGCCCGGCCCGAAGGCGTAATGCGATACGGACGGCGCCTGTCATCCGACTCCACTGGCTGAATCCACCCGCATTTCAAAAGGCGGGTAATCACGCCATACAATGTGCCAGGGCCAACCTCAATCCCGGTGAACTGCTGTATATCGAGCATCATCCCGTAGCCATGCTTTTCGCCATCGGCCAGGCTGGCAAGGATCAGGAGTGCAGGGTCAGTCGCCATATTATGTCCTGCGATGTATCGTAAAACATAATACCTGGAAAATCAAGACAAATCGCAATCGCCGTGCGCAAACAACAGCCCGCACGCCTTCGTTTATGCTGGTCTGAGGAGAATCCGGCAGACAAATGGAATACAGATACTTAGGCGCCAGCGGCCTGAACGTTTCGGTGCTTAGCTACGGCACCATGACACTGGGCGGCGAAGGTCGTTTCGCGGCCATGGGCAGCATTCAGGTGGAAGAAGCCCGCCGCCACGTCGATATCTGCATCGAGGCAGGCATCAACTTCTTCGACACCGCCGACATCTACTCGTTTGGCAAGTCGGAAGAGGTTCTTGGCCAGGCGCTCGGCGCCAAACGCAAAGACATCGTGCTCGCCACGAAAGGCTACAACCGCCTTGGACCCGGAAGCAATAAATCCGGCCTTTCGCGCCGCCACCTCATCAATGCCTGTGAAGACAGCCTGCGCCGCCTGGGCACGGACTACATCGACCTCTATCAATCGCACACTTTCGATTCCTACACGCCGCTCGAAGAGACGCTTCGCGCTTTTGACGACCTGGTGCGAGACGGCAAGATCCGGTACGCCGGCTGCTCCAACCACTCCGGATGGCAGTTGATGAAAGCGCACGCCACGGCCGACCGCTTCGGCGTCCGCCGCTACATTTCGCAGCAGATCAACTATTCGCTTCTCGCCCGCGAAGCTGAACACGATCTTGTCCCCGTCGCGCTCGATCAGGGGACCGGCATCATGGTGTGGAGTCCTCTGCAGGCGGGCCTGCTCTCCGGCAAGTTCCGTCGTGGCGGCGCCAAGCCCGCCGAATCTCGCCTGAATACCCTGGATGTGCCCGGCAATGTCGATGACGAGCGCCTGTATCGAGTCACCGACGTTCTGGCGGAGATCGCGGCGGAACGAGGCGTTTCTATCTCGCAGGTGGCGCTCAACTGGGTGACGCGCAAGCCTGGCGTGGATAACGTGATCGTGGGAGCGCGCAACGAGCAGCAACTGCGCGACAACCTCGCGGCAGCCACATGGACGCTTACTGAAGCCGAAGTGATTCGATTGGATGACGCCAGCGCTATACCGCTTCCCTACCCTTACTGGCATCAGCAGAAGTTCGGCACCGAGCACAATCCACCGGCCAAACACGTACGATAAGCGTGATTTGCCGCCGTAACAAACGTATGTTAGCGTAAGGAATTAAACGCTAAAAGGACACTGAATTATGTCACTGAGAATCAACGACGAAGCACCGAATTTTACAGCGGAAACCACGCAGGGCGAGATCAACTTCCACGAATGGATTGGCGATGGCTGGGCCATCCTCTTCTCACACCCCAAGGACTTCACGCCGGTCTGTACCACCGAACTGGGCTACATGGCAGGGCTCCAACCCGAGTTCGCCGCCCGTAACTGCAAGATCCTCGGCCTCAGCGTCGATCCCGTCAGCAGCCACGGCAAGTGGGCCGCCGACATCGAAGAGACGCAGGGACACGCCGTGACCTATCCCATGATCGGCGACCCGGAACTCAAGATCGCCAAGCTCTATGGCATGCTCCCCGCCGATGCCGGAACCACGTCCGAAGGCCGTACCGCCGCCACCAACGCCACGGTGCGTACGGTATTCATGGTCGGTCCCGATAAGAAGATCAAGCTGATGCTGATGTATCCGATGAGTACCGGTCGCAACTTCGACGAAGTTCTGCGCGTGCTGGATTCCATGCAACTCACCGCGAAACACAAGGTCGCGACACCCGTGAACTGGAAGTCCGGCGACGACGTAATCATTCTCCCCTCCGTCCAGGAAGAAGAGGCAAAGCAGAAGTACCCGGATGGCTGGAAAGCGCCGAAACCGTATCTGCGCATCGTCCCGCAACCAAAGTAAGATAGGCTTTATAGAGCAAAAAAGGGGGAGCGATAATCGCTCCCCCTTTTCATTTGTGCGTAAAGCTTTGGTTACTGCCCGCCATTCGCCGGTGGCGGACCACCGCGACGGAAGCCTGCACCACCCGGACCTCCGGGGCCACCCGGCCCGCGTCCGCGCCCATTCTCCGGCCCTGCCTTCTTGACCGTGTAACCCGCCGGCACCGCGAACAGCGCCGCGCTCGGCTCGCCCGTCGAAAGGTTCGTCAGTTCCATATCGCTCGTGCCAAAACGCGGATCGCTGGTCTTGATCTGTACGGGCAGTTTCAGATCAGTCGAGACATAGGTTGTGCGCGATGTAGTAATCGGCGCCGCGTTCCCGATCGCACCGGCAGGAATCACTTCCGTTACCAGCGTGTGCGTGGCCAGCACGCCGTTCACTGACGCCGTGCCATTGCTGGACGTAGTAACCACAGCCCCGTTCGGACGCGTTACCGTGCCCAGTGCGGCCGCCGGATTCGGTCCGCGAGCGCCACCCGGACCAGCCGTCCGCACTGCCGAACCCCCACCAGGACCGCGGCCGCCAGTCGGTATCCGGCTCTGCACCGCAATCATCGTCGAGGAATTCAGCTCGTAGCGATAGCCCGCCACCGGATCGCTGATAGTGACGCGCGTAAACGCCGCTTTTCCCGACGCGGCCGGCGGCGTAACCACTTCACTCGTATAAGTACGGCCTTGACTGTCCCGCGCGCGCTGCACGCTGGTCGTCGTGTTGACCGAATTGCCATCCGCAAACTTTTCCTGAATAGTCAGCACTTCCACAGCGGAGTACGGTGCGCCAGTAACCACACGGCCGCCACCCATCATTTCCATACCCCCGCGTCCGCCAAAGCCGCCCGGTCCCGGGCCGCCCGGACCACCGCCGGCAATGCGCACATTCGGTCCCTGTGCCAGTGCCACCGCCGAACATACCGCAAAAGCCATCAGTTGCTTCTTCATATAATCCCCTGTCGATCCTTTCTCCCTGAACTTTAAGAACCTGAATTGTCTTCAGAACTATCGTTGGATAGCCTGACAGCCTCGGTGAAACCATCCTCACCCACCAATAAATCAGCCTGCAAAGTACCCGTCCACGCCGGATCGACGCTGACCCCCATCTTCGCCAAATCCGCCGGATCCAGTTCAGTCCGAACAATTCCAAACGTCTCGCCCGGCACCGGTGGCAAAGCGAACGGTACCTTAATAAAGCCCTTCTCTCCCGCCTCTTCGGCCGGTTCAAACGCTTCCGGGCTGTATTCACGCATCGGATACGACTGCGCCACGACTACGCCGCCTGAATGCGAAGCTGTCGAGACCGGTTTCATCCAAACGTCGCGAACCGCGACCACACTCAACACAAGGACTGCCGCCGACGACATGGCCCACATCCAGCGAACCTGCCGCTCATGACGGCGGCTGGCATCGAATTCGCGCAACAGCACCGCTTTGCTCCACTCCGGATTGCCCTCAGAGCTTGTCGTCCTGATCGCTCGTAAATGCGAGGTCAACGCGCTTTCTGATTCCCAGCGCACGCGGCAGGAATCGCACAAAGCTACATGTGCCGCCAGATCGCTGCTTAATTGCTGGCTGCGTCGCGCCGATTCCACCAGTTCCGTAATTGCGAAATCACAGTTCATAACGTCCGGCCTCCCATCAACTTCCTTCACCGCGCGGCCATTTCGGGTGCCGCAAAATGTCTTTTCATCTTGCCCGCCAGCAGACCGCGAGCTCTGTGCAGCCTGGACCGCACTGTTCCCACCGGGCATCCCATCACTCGCGCCGCTTCCTCGTAGCTCTTCTCTTCCAGATCGCACAGCACTACCGCGTCCCGATACAACTCCGGCAACTCCCGCAGTGAAACCTGCAGCGCCGCAAGCGACTCGGCATTGATCAGTTCTCCCAAGATGTCGTGGCGAACCGCCTGGTCCACCGGCTCTTCTACTTGTCCCTTGCGCCGGATGACGCGCACCAGATTCCGTGCCACGCCATACATCCAGCCTTCCAGGGATCCTCGCTTGTCGTCGAAATTGGTGTTCGCCCGCATCAACTGGACGAAAACTTCGTGCGCAACTTCCTCGGCCGCAGTAGGGCTGCCGGACATATGAAGCGCGTAGCGGCGCAGCGCCGGGCCTCGACGCTCATAGAGCTCGCCGAAAGCCTCGCGGTCGCCGCGTTTCATCAAGCGGTATAGTTCTTCGTCGCTTCGCTGCATCGCCGTGCGCTGTACCAGGAAGCCGCTCAAATCTGTATTGAGTTGGCGGGGCAAAAAGTTCCCTCCGGGTGGGAGAACACTCCTATTCTCGAACAATTTAGATGCCACTGGCTATGCGGGCGCTCCCACCGCCAAATTGCTAAAATCGAACCGGTGGTGAAAAAGCTCTGGCTCCCGGTGTTGCTGTTCTGTGCCGCGGCCACCCCTGTCGACGCACAAGCTCCCCCGAATCAATCAGTTCGAGCCCAGGACAATGCGGCCGGGACTGCGGACCTCCCGGCCTATCCTATCCCCACGCCCACCGAACTTCTTGCCCGCGCAAAGGCTGCCCAAAAGGCACAGGACGCCCGAGGCTGGAAGTACACCTATCGTGAGGACAACGATACCTCCGATCTCGAGAAAGACGGCAAAGCCACCACAACCACTCGCAAGACATACGAGCACATCATGCTGGAAGGCGCGGAGTACAAAAAATTGCTCCTCATCGACGGCCAACCGCTCGATACGAAGACGCAAAAGAAAGTGGATGCCGACCTTGAAAAAGCCCGCGCCGAACGAAAGAAACACGGGTTCGGCCCAGCCATCAGCCGCAGCTTCAACACCAGCGATCTGGATCTGGTGGACCGATTTTTCGAAAAGAAGGTGATCGGCGAAGAGACCGTAGCCGGACGCAAGGCGTGGCGAATGGAATCCGAGCCAAAGGCCGGCAACTACAAGCCCGCCGACAAACGCGGGGAACAGGCTCTTGCAACCCGCCAGATCCTCTGGTTCGACCAGCAGGATGGCATGGAAATCAAAGAACACATCGAGTTTATTCGGGCTGCCACCGGATTTCAGCCGGGAAGCACCATCGATATGGAGTCGGTAAAAATCGGAGACGACTGGCTGACTGATAACGTCGACTTCCGATTTGACGTGAAGCTGATGTTGGGAATCCATCCCCGCGCCAAGCTTCATTCGCATTTGTATGATTACAAGCGATTCGCCGTCGATAGCCGGCTGACATCGGAATAATTGAATCAGCCCATTAGTAGAGAAAGCCGGGCAGGCCGCCCGCTTCAGGAATCGCTTCTTCCGAGGAAGCCCTCCCTGTCGCATCCAAGTGAACATTGGATATCGCCGCATCTCCCGCGCATCAGTCTAACCTGGAGCATAATAAGGTTTGCTTCGAATCCAACACCCGCGCATCGGCCGGATTCCGGGAGGCCTCTCACCGATCTGGCCAGGACTTCGCCTTGCTTGTGGCTTATGCGTCTGCACAGCAGCTGTTTGGGCTCAGACATGTCAGCCGGGCGAACTCCGCATTTTCGTTAAAGACTCTCAGGAAGCCGCGATCTACAACGCGAAGGTGCACATCGGTTCGTCCACAGTCGAACTCGGCACCCAAACGTCGCCAACGTCCGGTTTAGTGGAATTCGAAAATGTTCCCCTGCGGCGTCTGGACCGCCAAAGCCGTAAAGGAGGGTTTCGAAGACAGCGCGGTCAACTTCGAGATCACCGGTGCGCCAGCCATCGAAATCACCCTTACGATGAATCCCCAGACGAACCGTTCCAGCGTTGACGTGAATGCCGAATCGCCGCCACCGGTTGAACAGAGTTCGTCCCAGAACTACGAACTGCACCCCGCTGAAGTTAAGAACCTTCCGTCGAACCCCGCGACGATCAGCGATGTGCTTCCGCTTGTTCCCGGTGTAGTCCGTTCCCCCAACGGTGAACTCAAACTGGATGGCTCCGGCGAACAGAGAAGCTCTCTGGTCGTCAACGAAAGCGATGTTACGGACCCTGCAACCGGCAAGTTCGGCCAGACGGTCCCCGTGGATTCTATTGAGTCCGTGAATGTCCTCAATACTCCTTTCCTCGCGCAGTACGGCCGCTTCACTCAGAGCGTGGTCGCTGTGGAAACGAAGCGCGGCGGCGACAAATGGCACGCGGAACTCAACGATCCTTTTCCCGATTTCCGGATTCGCAGCTATCACATGCGCGGCATCGCCAACGAAACGCCGCACGGAGTGATCGGCGGACCTGTCATCAAAGATCGCCTTTTCGTCATCACAGCGCTTCAGTATTTTCTCGACAAGACGCCGAACCGGACATTGGGATTTCCGTACAACATCTCGAAGCACGAACGCGTAAATTCCTTTACCCAGATCGATTACATTCTTTCGACGCGACAGATTATCAACGCCACGTTTCACTTCAACCCGGAACACACCAACTTCGTTAACCCCGACTATTTCAATCCGCAACCCGTGACGCCCAGCTACGCGCAGACTGCCTATGAAGGCACGCTGGCCGACCACCTCGGTCTCTGGGGCGGCACTCTGGATACTTCGTTCGCGTACCAGCGCTTTCACACTTACATCGGTGCGCAGGGTCCGGCTGACGAAGTCGTCATGCCGCAGGGGAACAGCGGCAACTACTTCGGCACCCAAACCCGCGATGCTTTTCGGCGCGAATGGCTGGAAATCTGGTCGCCGTCGCCCGTCAGATTCCATGGGGCGCATCAAATCAAAGCCGGAACTTCGCTGACAGTGTCCAGCGACCACGGCGAATTCAACTATCGTTCCGTCGAAATCAAAAACGCCGCCGGGTTGCTGCTCGAATCCATCGATTTCACCAATCAGGGGCCCTATAAGCGAACCGATCTGGAGTTTACGGGCTATGTTCAGGATCACTGGACTATCGGTTCCCGGCTGTCCGCGGACCTCGGTATGCGAATCGAACATCAGAGACTCGCGGAGAGTTTGCGAATCGCCCCCCGCGCCGGTTTTTCCTGGACCCCCTTCGCAGATCAGAAAACCGTTTTTCGCACCGGCTACGGTCAGTTCTACGACCATATTCCTCTCGACGTTTACGCCTTCAGCCGATATCCGGAACAGACTATCACCATGTACGCGCCAGATGGCAGCGTGATTGGAGTCCCGGCGCAGTTCTCGAACGTCATCGGGAGCATCGTCGGTCCCAAGTCGTTTTTGGTTCACGGAGAGCGTGTGGCGGGGGCCTTTTCGCCGCGCGGCGTCACCTGGAACACCCAGATCGAAAGAAGCTTCTCAAAACTGCTCCACATGCGCGCCATTTACACCGATAACAGGTCTGTAGGCCTGATTGTCATGCACCCGGACATTCTCGGGACCCAGAACGAGATCGTGCTGGATGGCAGCGGCGAATCTCAATACCGACAGCTTGAGATCACCGGAAAATTCGCATGGGAGAACGGACAGCAGCTGGTATTTTCCTACGTGCGCAGCCGTGCGGAGGGCGATCAAAACGTCTTCGATTACTACGTGGGAAACTATGCCGAACCCTTTCTGCGCCCCAGCGTCTACTCGAATCTGGCGGGGGACCTGCCGAATCGGTTCTTACTCTGGGGCCACATCAAGCTGCCGTTCGAGAAGTTCGAACTGCTTCCGACCATTGAGGTCCGCGACGGCTTTCCGTACACCGTTGTCGACGAACTGCAAAATTACGTGAATGTCCCTTACGGGAACAGGTTTCCGCTTTTCTTCTCCGCGGACGCCCGGCTGATGCGCGATTTCAAAGTGAAGAAAAAGTACACGGTTCGGTTATCCGTCACCGGCTACAATCTGACAGACCACTTCAACGCGCTCGCTGTCCACAGCAACGTTGACGACCCGCAGTACGGCGTCTTCTTCGGCAACTACCATCGTCGCTACCGCTTCGACTTTGATTTTTTGTTTTGAAGCGGGGCTCAAAACTGCGTCAGTTTATTCATCCCGTTGAACGCCGCCGCTTTGTAACACTCCGCAAGAGTCGGATAGTTAAAGACGGTATCGATGAAGTATTCCATCGTGCCGTTGAGAATCAGCACTGCCTGTCCAATGTGCAGCAACTCCGTCGCGCCTTCTCCTATGATGTGCACCCCAAGCAGTTTCAGACTCTCCCGGTGGAAGATCAGCTTCAGCCTGCCTGTGGTATCTCCACCAATCTGCCCGCGCGCGATCTCGCGATAGTACGCGACGCCAACCTCATAGGGAACATCCTCATCGGTCAATTGTTCTTCCGTCTTGCCGATAAACGAAATTTCCGGAATCGTATAAATGCCGTATGGATAATTCGCAGGGTTCGAATGTAGCGGCAATGAGAACGCCCGGCCAGCCGCGATCCTGCCCTGCTCCATTGAGACGGAGGCCAGGCTGGGGAAGCCAATCACGTCACCAGCCGCGAAAATATGAGGCTGTTGCGTCCGGAAATCACCATCCACTTTAATGCGGCCGCGCGAATCCGCCTCAATCCCCGCCGCTTCCAGATTCAGTTCGTCCACGTTGCCCTGTCGGCCGACGGCGTATAGCAGCGCGTCGGCACAGATCTTCTTGTGGCTCTGCAACGTTGCCACTACCCCGCCCTCCGGTATTTCCGCCACGCTTGCCACCTCCTCATTCAGCCGCATCGTCACACGGCTATCCCGCAGGTGATACGAAAGCGCTTCCACCATCTCGTTATCGGCAAATTCCAGCAGACGCGGACGCTTCTCCACCAGGATCACACGTACGCCCAGCGTCGCGAACATACACGTGTACTCCACGCCAATCACGCCGCCGCCCACAACAATGAGCGTCTTTGGAATCTCCGGCATCTCCAGCACCTGGTCGCTGTTGATGATCGTGCGCCCGTTAATCGGCACCAGCGGCGATGTTGCCGGCTTCGTGCCCGTGGCTATCAGGACGTATTCGGCTCCATACTCTATCCGGCCGCGTGAATTCGTTACCGCTACGTGGGTCGGATCCACGAAGCTCGCCACCCCGGTAAGCACCTCCACCCCGTTGCGCGAGAGCTGCGCCGCAGTTACATCCACCTCGGTGCGAATCACATGTTGCACGCGAAAGATCAGATCGGTCATCCCGATCTTGCCCTTCACGCTGTAGTTCATCCCGTAGATGCCCTTGTAACGATAGCCGGAAAAATGCAGCACGGCTTCGCGCATGGTCTTGCTGGGGATAGTACCGGTGTTGATGCAGACGCCGCCCAGCACTTCGCGACGCTCGATCAACGCTACGCGTTTGCCCGCCTTCGCAGCCTGTATCGCGGCCCTTTGCCCGGCAGGTCCGGAGCCAATCACGATCAGATCAAATTGCTGCATAGGCACCTTTGGAGAAACATTTCCCTATTCTAGCCACCAAGAGTCACAATTCAATGTCTCCCCGCAGCGGGCGGCCATCTGGCAATCCGGTCGGCCCCATGGAAGTTCTTGTAAAGGCGCCGATAAGGTATTCAGGATTCAACATCTCAATGATCAGTCCAATATCGTCCAATGCAGCGATCTCTACCACAACTCAGATCGCCCAGCAGCCCAAACCTCAACAGGCACCGTCGTCATCGCAGCAGGATACGGTGCAGCTGAGCCCTCAGGCACTGAGTCATATCTCCGGTGACGCCGATCACGACGGCGACAGCCACTAAACCTATCCCTGACTCACTTCTCCCGCCGCCACACGCGCGTTGAACTCAGCCGATTTTCCCTTCGGGACGGTCAGAGCCTTCCAGTTCTTTCCCGCCAGATGTTTCGCGAGAAATACAATCTGCGCTACGTGTCCGGCATAATGTGTGAGCTGCCTGTTAATCGCCTGCAGCACGGAGTGCTCCTCGCCCCGAATCGTGATGGTGCGTCCGAGATCGACATCTGTCAGAGGCTCCAGCGCGGCAAACATAATCGCCCACCCCGCCTCCCAGTTTTCCATCAGCGCGGCGCGAGTAGCAGGCGGGTCCACGAACTCCGAGTCGCGATCGCGATCCGGCTTTTCGCCGTCCGTTGTCAGGAAATCCGTCCACCGCGACCGCATGTTCCCTGAAATATGCTTCGCAAGCTGCGCGACCGAATTCATACCATCATCAAGCGTTGCGTAAAGCTGCTCTTCAGTGAGCTGCGCCATTGCGGCTTCCGCCATTTTCTTGTACTTCCGAAAGAGATCGGTGGAATCTTCGAGGTAAGACGTGGTGAACCGGAGCGCCATGAACCGATTTTACTGCGGGTCCATGGGTGGAAATGCGCAGATCAGCCAATCCGAATCATCGTGCAGCACGAGGGCGCAAGCCACTCCACGTTTCGGATACTACAATCGAATTCGGTGGATTCTTCGGATCGTACCGCACTGAGGCCGAACCGACTATCAGCATCCGGTCCGAGGGTAGCAGCCGTTCAATCGACGACGCGTCCTGCGCCACCATATACTCTACGCCGCCCACCGAGTAAGAATAGGTGATCACCGAGCCGTCCACGTCGACAATCTCGCCGTCGCCAATCTTTCCACGCGCGTTGATCGCCTCGCGCCGCAGCCGTTCGACTTCTTCCGGGGAGATCTTTCGCCGGAAAATCCGCCAGATCAGGACTACGCCGGCGGAAACCAGGGCGCAGCCAGCCAAGCCGAAACCGACCCAGCGGATCGTCTCGCCACCGCGCAACAGATCGTTCCAAATGCCGCTAATATTCAGTTGCGACATGCTTCAGTTGGTCCGGACCTCGCCGCCCGCAAACAACAAAGGCTGGCCAGTTGGTCCGAACTACTTCGCAAATGCCTTGTTGTAATCCTTAAGGAACTGCTCCAGCCCCTTATCGGTCAGCGGGTGATTGAACAGTGAATCCAGTACCTTAAACGGCATCGTGCCAATATGCGCGCCCGCCAGCGAGGCTTCCACCACATGCAGCGGACCCCGCAGCGAGGCCGCCAGCACCTGCGTCTCGTAATCGTAGTTTTCGTATATCGCAACGATCTGGCGGACCAAATCCATCCCGGTTGCTCCGACGTCGTCCAGCCGCCCGACAAACGGGCTGATGAAGTAGGCGCCCGCCTTGGCCGCAAGCAGCGCCTGTGCGGGCGAGAAGCAAAGCGTCACGTTGGTGCGGATACCTTCTTTGCTCAGTGCGGAACACGCTTCAATGCCATCGCGGATCAGTGGCAGCTTCACAATAATATTCTTGTGGACCTTGGCGAGTTCGCGCCCTTCCGCGATCATTGCCTTCGCTTCCACGGAAATCACCTCGGCGCTGACAGGACCATCCACGATGTCGCAGATAGCCGCAACCTGCTCCTTGATAGGCTTGCCTTCTTTGGCGATCAGGCTGGGGTTTGTCGTCACTCCATCGACAATGCCCCATTTGGCGGCGGCGCGGAGTTCATCGAGATTGGCGGTATCGAGAAAAATTTTCATTCTCTTTAGTATATCGACAGAACGATGAGAAATCCGGCCTGACAGCTTCGCGAAAAGGTCTCGAGCCTATTCTCCGCGTCGCTCCACCGGATATCCCTTATCCGTCCAGTCCGTCTTAAGATTCTCCGGCAGACTCAGCACCCGCACATGCGTGAAGCCCATCTCGCGCAAAGCCGCGAACGCTGGGCGAATGTTGGGACACTTTTCCATGGGACAGCACCCGCAGTAAATCACGATGTCGCGATCGTGCGGCTGCCCGGCCACTGCCTTCTTCAGTTCCGCAATGCCTTCTGGCTTCGAAGTCGGCCCGGCATATGGCGTACCAGCGATGTGAACGGCACGGTACAAGACGTCAAAACCGACATGAATCACCAGCGGCCCTTTCAGATTTCCGGCCAGTGTCGCGGGATTCACCAGGTCTCGGTCGTTCCATGGGTTGCCCGCGGGTGTGGGATCCGCCGCCTCCAACAAGCCCGCTACTACACAAAACAAAAGGATTCGCTTCATATCAGGATTGTATTAAATCCAAAAGAACAATCTCCGTCATCACTTTTTACGATGTGCATTGCCCCAAAACCAACCTACAATGAAGGTATCCAGAGCTACGCTGGTCTGGACACCTTCACGCACCCTCGTCTGTCGCAATCCGAAAATCAAGGGAGCAAATCCGTTATGAAGAAGTTCACCGTGCACCTGTTTCTCGTTTCATCCTTAGCGCTTGGCATTGCCAGTGCCGCATCCCCATACGCAGTCACTCTCTCCGACACGTTCTCCGTCGGCAAGACCGAATTGAAGGCTGGCGACTATACCGTGGAAATGCAGGGAGACAAGGCCATCTTCAAAACCGGCAAAAAGACCATCCAGGTGCCCGCGACCATGGCCAAGAGCGATGTGGAATTCCCCGCCACGCTGTTCGTATCGCAGCGTTCGAAGCTCAAAGAAATCGACCTTGGCGGCACATCGGACAAGATCGTGTTCGCACAGGCAGGAAATTAAGACAGGCGCCAACCAATTAGGCGGACGAGGCGGGCGGTGACGCCTGCCTCACTCCACATCAGATAAATACGGCTCCAGTTTCGCTCGCACACTCGGCGGAATTGGCACGGATTGCTGCGTCGTTTTATCCAGACTCGCGATCACCACATTCCCGCGCGCGGCTTCCAGATTGTTTTTCACCACACGGAACTTCAGCTGTGCCGACGAATTCCCCAACCGACCCACCGAGACTTCAATTGTCAGCAAATCATCGTACTTGATCGCGCTGCGGTAATCGCATTCCACATGGACGCGGGGAAAGCTGATTCCCGGATGACTGTGCAACACGTCAATCGACCGGAAAAACTCAATCTCCGCCGCCTCGAAAAAGCGAAACAGCGCTGTGTAATGAATCCGCCCACTCGCATCGGTGTCGACAAACAGAATTCGCGTCGTCCATGAAAATGCGGTCATCGCTTTGCCTCCAGAGCAAATGCCACCAGATAATCCCCCAGCGAGCCCATCCCTTTAACACCGTGCCCACCTGCTGCAATCATCAGATACTGTCGCCCGTCTTTGCCGCGATAGGTCATGGGAGTTGCTCTCGCGCTGGTTGGCAATTCCCCGCGCCATAACTGCTTCCCCGTTTCCACGTCGTAGGCGTAAATCGCCGGATCCAGCGTCCCTGCCATGAACACAATCCCGCCCGCCGTCACGATCGGCCCGCCCAGTGCGATCGAGCCCGGCGGCGCCACGCCCGGCTTGAATGAGCCTGTCGGCACTGTCCATCTCACCTGCCCTGTATCCGCGTCTACGCCATTCAGAACACCCCATGGCGGCGCCACGCACGGCAGCCCGCTCGGTGAAATCAAAAGCCGCCGCGCCATCCCGTACGGAGTTCCGCGCTGTTCCGCAAACTCCCAGTCACCGTTCACGTTGCGACCTTCGGTTTCGCGTTGTTGATTGAAATCCGCGCGCGGAATCAGCCGAACTTCAGCCCCGATATTGTTCGTCGGAATTACCAGCATTCTGTGAGAAGGATCGAAGGCCGCCCCACCCCACGCCATCCCGCCAATATTGCCGGGCACTACGTACGACCCACCGAGGCTCGGCGGCGTAAACACGCCTTCATTACGAAGCTTACCCATCTCAGCCGCGCAAAAGGCCCGATCCGTCTCCGTCGCTCCCCACGTCACACCTGGAGTCTGTGGCGCCAATGGCTTCGGCGAAACGGGAAACGGCTGGGTCGGCGACGATTTCTCTCCCGCGACATCGCTCTGTGGCACCGCGCGTTCTTCCACACCGAATACCGGCTTTCCTGTGGTGCGATCCAGGACGAAGAAGTTGCCGCTCTTCGAGCCAACGCCAATGACAGGTACATTCCGTCCTCCGCGCCGCACGTCGAACAGAATCGGCGGCGAGGCCACATCATAATCCCAAAGATCGTGATGCACTGTCTGGAAATGCCATACGCGCTTGCCCGTGGAAGCGTCCAGTGCTACGACGGAATTCGCGTACAAGTCGTCTCCCAAACGCTCGCCACCATAGTAATCCGGGCTCGGACTGCCGGTAGGCACAAAAACAAGATTTTTCGCCGGATCGGATGCGATCACTGACCACGCATTCCCCGCGCCCGTGTGCGGCAGCCCCGGCATTGGATCCCACGTCCACTTCAGTTTGCCGGTTGTGGCGTCGTACCCGCGCACTTCCCCACTCGGCATATCGGTAGCGCCGTTGTCTGCAATCCCCGAACCGACAATCACGGTATCGTCGACCACTGCCGGTGGCGATGTCTCCTCGTAATCCGCAAATCCGCGCGGCGCGATGCGCAATCCGTTGCGCAGATTCACTTCGCCGTTATCGCCAAACCCGTTCACCGGTTTGCCCGTAGCCGCATCGATTGCTATCAGCCGCGCATCAATGGTGGCGACGAATACGCGCGAATCCTTCCACAACGCAACACCGCGGCTCGCGAAGTCTCCGTAACCTCTATCGCGGGACACTTTGGCGTCGAAAGACCAGCGCGGTTTGCCTGTCAAAGGATCCAACGCCAGCACGTGCCCAAGCGGAGTGGCCAGATAGAGGGTACCGCCCACGTAGAGTGGCGTCGCCTCAAACGCCGTGGCCCGCCCATGTTCAGGCTGGTAGCCGTCCCCTGTGCGATAAGTCCAGGCCACCTGGAGGGTGGCTACGTTTGCCCGGTTAATAGCAGTAAGAGAGGAAAAACGCTGTCCTCCAGGATCATGCCCGTAAACCGGCCACTCGTCATCTGGCGTAGTACCGGCCGGCCACAGAACCGCTGCCAAAGCGACAAACACAATGCAGACAAACGCAAGCCGGCGCAGAAGCTTAGTCACAGTCTTTCCATTATCCTGAACCTCGGCCATCCACGTGCCACCTCTCTGGTGAGAGGCAATACAAAATGACGACAGATAAAAAGAAATGCGAACACCCGGCCTGCAAGTGCCATGCGGCCAAAGGGGAGACTCATTGCAGCCCGGTGTGCAAAGAATCAGAGGCAAAAAGCACGGCGGCGTGCGGTTGCGAACATTCGAACTGCAAGTCTATGTAGCCGAACAGTCTTTCCGTCACAGCTCCTCAGGGGTTGAGATTTCCACAGAGAAGTGTGGCAGAATGACGCCCGGCGGTCAAAATTTGGAGAAACACAGAGCCTTATGCCTGTGCAGCAACTGCCTGGAATTCCTCGTAAACGCCCTTGAAATCTTCAATTCCTTCATGGGATACCTGCCAGATACGCGTCGCCGTCTCTTCCAGCAAATCGTGATCGTGCGTCACCAGGAACAGCGTTCCCTGGAACTTCTGCAATGCAAAGTTAAGCGCATTGATGGATTCCAGGTCGAGGTGGTTGGTCGGTTCGTCCAGCACCAGAACATTCGGTTTTTGCAGCATCAGTCGGCAGAAAATCAGCCGTGCGGCCTCCCCGCCCGATAACGCGGCCGTCGGCTTCATGCCTTCTTCGCTCTTAAACAACATCTGCCCCAACAAGCCGCGCAATTCTTCGTTGCCCGCTTGCGGATCGAACTGCTGCAGCCAATCGAATACCGTGAGTCCCGGCAAAATAGACGCCCGGTGATCCTGCGCGAAGTAGCCTACTTGTGCCTCATGGCCCCACTCGATCACGCCGCCATCGATCGGAAAACTGTCTTCCGTCACTCCAGGCGCCGCGGCCACAATCGACCGCAGAATCGTGGTCTTACCCACGCCATTCCGCCCAATAATCCCGATCTTCTCCCCGCGCGAAACGCTCGCAGTAAAATTCGAGATCACCGGAGCCGCGCCTTCGTATGACTTCGTCAGGCCTTTGATCTCCAGCGCATGCCGCCCCGAAGGCCGCTTCATATCGAAACGAATAAACGGGCGCGCAATGTTCGACCGTGCCAGATCGCTGGTTGCCAGCCGTTCCACTTCCTTCTTGCGCGAAGTCACCTGGCTCGACCGAGTACCAGCCGAAAACCGCGCGATGAATTCGTTCAGCTGTGCGATTTTCTTTTCACGCTGGGCATTCTCAGATTCGAGCCGCGACCGCACCTGTGTCTTCGCCAGCACCATGTCGTCATAGCCGCCCGTGTAGGTGATGATCGTCTCGTAATCGATATCCGCCGTATGTGTGCAAACGCTGTTGAGAAAGTGGCGATCGTGCGAGATAACGATCAGCGTCCCCTGATAACGAGAGAGGAAATTCTGCAGCCAGTGAATCGATTCCAGATCGAGGTGGTTCGTCGGTTCGTCCAGCAGCAGCGCATCCGGCCCGCCAAACAACGCCTGTGCCAGAAGGACGCCGACTTTCTGCCCGCCCTGCAACTCGCCCATCTTCTTCTCATGCAGCGGCTCCGGGATATCCAGACCGTCCAGCAGCACTGCGGCATCGCTCTCAGCGGTGTAGCCGTCGTTCTCTGCCACAATACCTTCGAGTTCGCCCAGCCGCATGCCGTCTTCGTCGGTCATCTCGGCCTTGTCATACAGGCGTTCCCGTTCCTCAAGGGCCTTCCAGAGCGGACGGTTGCCCATAATCACGGTATCGATCACACGGAAAGCGTCGAACGCAAACTGATCCTGACTGAGTACGCCCACCCTTTTCGGGCGCACGACCGTGCCCTTCTGCGCATCCAACTCGCCTGTAAGCACCTTCATGAAGGTGGATTTACCAGCGCCATTCGGCCCGGTCAGGCCATAGCGCCGTCCGGGCAGAAATGTGGTGCTGACGTCGTCAAATAAAACTTTGGCGCCGTAGCGCATGCTGAGGTTATTAACTGAGATCACGGGATTTAAAAGAGGGAACTACACTTTCATGATAACAATCCCCCGCAGGTAATACAATGCGAGTTAAGACGTCCGCGCCAATCTGTACCTGTCAATGAAGCCATTAGCCGCCGTTTTCCTGATCACGATGACCCTCTCCGCCAACGATGCCACTCTGTCCGAACTCCAGCAAATGACGGCGAAGTTCGCTCCCGTCGACCTCTCCGTCGACACTACGCACCTCTCCCCTGGCGATCGTACCGTACTGAAGAAACTCATCGAAGCCTCTCGCATCGTGAACCATATGTACCTTGGCCAGCTTTGGCCCGGCAGTGTCCCGCTGTACGAG
>CAIKAS010000095.1 GCA_903825445.1 uncultured Acidobacteriia bacterium | reverse complement strand
CTGGTGGTCGATACCGGCATCCACGATCTCGGCTGGACTCGGCAGCAGGCCGTCGACTATTTCACAGCCCACGCGCCTGAAATTTCCCTTGCTGAGATTGATCGCTATATTTCCTGGCCCGCTCAGGCTCTGTCTTACAAGATGGGCGAGCTTCGTATCCGCTCTCTGCGCGCTAGGGCTGAGCGAGAGCTGGGAACTAAATTCGATATACGCGATTTCAACGATGCGGTGATTCGCGACGGGCGTCTGCCGCTCGATTTACTGACCGAACAAATCGACCAGTTTATTGCGCAGAAACTGCGGTAGCTTCGCCTCTCCCCGATCGGCTTGATCGAAAAAGCCCCTTAAAAAATCAGCTTCAACCCAAACTGAATCTGCCGCGAAGTCGTTACCGTGCTCGTAATCAAACCCGCCGAGGCGCTGACCGCACCATTGGCGAAAACCGTCGTATTCGGCGACGCGAAATTAGCATGGTTCAGAACATTGAAGAATTCCGCTCTAAGGAGAGAGACCATCCCTAAGACTCCGAATTCCGTCTTCGCTTCAGCTTCGCAATCGAGATCCTGCTGAGCCGCGAAACGGGGCTATCGCTCACGTTCGGGACGCCTTCGACCTCGTTGCCGGTCGATCTGTTGTTCCCTTCCGACAAGCGACCGATCCGTCTCGACTTCGCAAAGTGCCCTCTGGTATCTTCCCAACCACCCGCCCCAGCCATCGTCGGTCGGATGAGCCCCCTGTCGGCGCAGCACCTCCAGTTTTTCCCTTAGCAGGCCGCGGTTAGTAAGAATAGCCTCCGCGTACCCAAAATCCTCAATCTCAATTCTGAGACGCCCGTCCCCAGGGAGTTTCCGCAGGCGAACGAATGAATTCGCGCTCAGTCCTCCAAGGCTGCGCCTCTCCTCCATCTCTCGCGTATACGGGACGTAGTAGACCTTGGCGGCTGTAGATTCCAGCAAGAGGTAGTTCTTTCCCGAGTGCTCTTCTTCGCCGTGCACGAGCACCCGACCTTCGACCGCTGCGGTCTGCTGCCAGTCCACGACTTCGACCGGCAGGCGTTTATCCGAGACCAACCCTCCGTGGGCGAAGAGCATCTTCTGCCGGTCGCCAGCCCGCTGCATCGCGCGTAACACCGGCTCCATGTCGGATCGAAGTAGCCACGAGCCGTCCTCTGCTCTCTTTGCCAATCCCATGCGTGACAGCGCAATGAGGCGTGCCGAAACGTGATAATTCTGTGCGCGCCCGGTATCGGCAGATTGGGCGAACGAGAAACCGTCTTCGACAGCCACTGCATTTCGGAGGATTGCGCGATCCAGCGAAGTGAACCGAGTCTCAGGGATCTCCCGGCGTTCTGCCTCCGCGGCATCGAGGGCGGTCCTAAATCCCATCTGTCGCGTACACAGATCCTCCGCGATCTCGCGGACGCCACGTTTCACGTAGTCGCGGCTCAGGCGCAGGGCTTGGCCGTCGGCTGCAAGGCCCCTCAATGCGACATGCACGTGCGGATGTTCGGTATTGCGATGGGCCACCGCCGCCCATTCGAGGGGACCGCCGAGATCTTCTCCGAGACGGACCATCAAATCCCGCGTGAGGCGCGGCAGGTCGGCGCGGTCGCCGAACTCGGGAGAGATGATGAGCTTCCAAAGTAGTTGATCCTTGTTCGCTTGCCAGTCCTGCAACATGCGAGAAACTTCCACGTCACTCTGGCGCGCGTTGAATCCGGAATCTCCATGGGTAGCTCCTTCACGCTCCAGATAGCGCCCGTGAGCTCGCCATTGTCCGCGCACGGTGTTTCTGGAATAGGTGATCCGAACGGCACAGCGTTGGCGATGCGGAACGCGGCGACCGCCTGCGGACGATCCCTGGCGGCGCGCACCGCTCTGCCGAGCATAGTGCAGCAGCATCCTGAATCCTGCCGCCAATGCAATCCCCTCGCGCCTGGGTTTTGAAACGTGCGGTTTTTCCGGACGTAGCCGGAACTCCCGTTCCTCATCATTCATTTTTGTCCCCCAGCAAATCCTGCATAGCGGATCGGGTCTCGTTCGCCAGCGATTGGCCGGCGGTTTTTATCAGTCGCATATACCGGTCTCGCGCCACTGTGATCGCTTGTGACCGTGCCTCGGCCGGCGGTTCCGGCACACAGCCCAGGAAGGTCTTGGTCAGTGCGTCCACCAGCGCAAAGATCGCCTGCTGGCCCCGGAGGACCCGCCGGAGTTCTTTGGCGAGCCGCTCAAAGCTGGCAGCGGTCTGTTCTTCAATCCCGGCGCGCTCGCTCCGCGACTTCAATTCGCTTTCAATCGCAGCGCGGATGAAGGCGCTCGGTGACCGGTAACCGCGCTCCTTCGTCGCTTTCTGCAGGCGTTGGTCCAGTTCCGGCTGAATTCGAACCGCTCGTTTTGGCATCGACAAGTGTCCTACACATATAAGGGTTCAGAAACGGGTTTGTCGACAAAACAATCGAAGAAAAATATGCGGTCGGACAAACGGGCGACATTGAGGGCCGGTTGTCGCCCGTCCTAACGCTCAGCGTGACAGCACGATAGCCCCGGTAAACGACCACCCGGTCCGACAACCCTTTATGTTCCACTACCGGTGTTTTGCTGCCTTTTCGGGCGTTGGCTGGTTTCAAGGTGTTACAAACCGTTGCCGCTCACCGGAATCCCGCCCTGCTGTTTCGGACGGTTTCGAACTGTTGCAAACCGTTGCTGAGAGCCGGATTAAATATTTTGTCCAGAAAGTCCGTTCTGAGCCCTTATATGTAGATGCCCTTTGCTGGCGACACCCATGAACTACGCTGAGCGGTTCCGGAATAGCCGACACAAGACCTCGTCGATCTGCGGTCCCTGCGCGAGGTTCATCTCGGGACCAGCAGCGGTCGCGTTTGCGGGGCCTGTCAGGACGGCAAGGACTCCTCGAACGTGAGCCCCGAACAGGCCGAACAGCTTAACCAAATAGAAACGGAGCAACCATGACAAAACCAATCACAATGAAAATCCAACGCAAGATCGCAGAATGGGCAGCGAAGTGTTACCCCCGCCTCAAGCCCGACGACGCGATCGTTGGCCTGGTAAAGATGAGTATCCGGGAACTCGAAGACGCGCTCGATGCTTCGTATGCGCGCGTTGTCGGGGAACTCGCGCTATACCGTGCTTTAGCTCGGACCCTTCCGAACGGAGGCGGGGAAGATGTGGATGAGGCGTTGAAGAC
Source organism: uncultured Acidobacteriia bacterium (assembly GCA_903825445.1). Lineage (GTDB taxonomy): Bacteria > Acidobacteriota > Terriglobia > Bryobacterales > Bryobacteraceae > BOG-234. Next base: position 8,678 of record CAIKAS010000095.1, on the reverse strand, counting down.
AGCAAATGAGTTCTGCAACGAAATCAAGCGCGGTGTCAATATCTCCCATCTGCGGGCGGCAGAAGCCATCCAAGAAGTCGAGGCGGCTTACCAGCAGTCGATTGCCATCCGGTATTTCGTCCTCGGGATGTTTGCGAGCTTAGTGCCATTGCTTTGTGGAGTCGGGTTGGCCGCGGCCCACGCAACGTGGTGGCGACACTAGAGAGGCTCCTGCTGCATGGTTGCTGCCAGCGTGCGTGCGTTTTGCAAACCAGCCGCTCAGGAACTGACCACCAGCACCGGCAACCGGTTGCGATTCACGCAATTTCACCTGATTTTTACGAACGGTTGCGTAACGATACACACGGTTGCCAGAAGCGGAATGAAAATATTTTGTCAAAAAATCCCGTTCTGAGCCGGTATATGTAGAGGCTTTATTCTGACGACAACAACAAGCTCCGCTGCTCCGGTCCACAACAGAACGAAGCGGGACCTCGTCAATCTGCGATCGCTGCCGGGTGTTGAACCGCGAACCAGCACGGGCCGCGTTGCATGGATCTGGCCCGAAATCGTGGACAGCCTGGCGACGGGTAAGAAACTGCGGGAAGTATGGGAAGCCGTCCGCGCCGATGGCCTCGAAATTCCATATCCACAGTTCCGGGTTTATGTCTCCCGGATTCGGATGAGGCAATCGCGGCAGCACCGATCAGAAACCAAGACGCCACCGCACGCCGCTCTCTGCCCAAGCACCGAACCTCAGGCTGAGTCTCCGGTGCGGTCAGACCCGTTCCGCAATGTTCGCGAGCAGCGGGAGAAAAAACAATCGGACGGATTCGGCTTTGATCCGTTCTCCATTCAAAAGCCGTTGGTCGATTAGGAGGCAATTCATATGGCAACTACAGAAAACGTAAAGTCGAAAGGCAATCAGGTCCATCTGATTCTCCAGGGCAAGGGCGGCGTCGGAAAGAGTCTGATTTCCGCCATTCTCGGCCAGTACTTCCAGAGCAAGAAGATCACACCGCATTGCTTTGACACGGACCCGGTCAACGCAACCTTCGCTCAGTATCAGGCCCTCAAGGCTGAGCACATCAATGTCCTCCGGCGCGGCGCGATTAACGACAAACGCTTCGATGAACTCTTCGAGAAGATCTGTCAGATCGAAGGCGTCTGCGTCGTGGACACCGGCGCCACGACCTTCGTTCCGCTGTGGAACTACATTCTCGAAAACGAAATTCTGAAATTCCTCGCAGACCGGTCCCGCCGGGTCTTTGTCCATTCCGTCGTGGCCGGCGGACAAGCCATGACCGACACCCTGAATGGATTCGAACGTCTGGCGGAAACAACCACGGAGAAAAACGTGATCGTCTGGTTGAACGAGTATTTCGGCGAGGTTTCAAAAGACGGCAAACCGTTCGAGCAGTTCCGCGTCGCCGAGGAGCAGGCTGACAAGCTTCTCGGGACGGTGGTCATCCGGGATCGCAACCCGAACACTTACGGGGACGACATGCGGCAGATGCTGTTGAAGCGACTGACATTCGAAGAAGCTATTCGACTTCCTGAATTCTCACTCGTCTCGAAACAGCGATTGACGATCATCCGTCGCGAACTCTTCGAACAGCTGGATCTGATTGAAATGGAGTAGATTATGGCAAAACCAAACATGTTCAACGTAGAACGCATGATAGCAGTGGTGGCGGCAGAGCATCGCTTCATTCTGAAACCCGACGACGCGGCTTTCGCCCTCGTGACGATGAATCGTCTGGTCCTCGAAGAGTCGCTCGAAGCTATCCGCGCCGTGGTGAATCAGGATCTCGCACAATTCAAGGACACCGCGCAGTGGGCTCACAGCCGGGCCCAGTCGGCTATCGAGGAGGAAGTCCGTCGTTCATCGAGGGCCATCCGTGAGGAACTCCAGCGTGATCTCAATAACGCTCGATTACGCGCGGCGGAAATCGTTCAGGAAGTGAAGGAAACCTACGAGAAACCGATGGCCAGGATGGACCTGATCATCATGATCCTGGAGGCGGTCATTCTCTTCATTATCGCCTTCGTGATGGGCAGAGCCAGCGCGAGACCGTGATAGGTGTTCGGAATATTGCCATGAGCTCCGCGACCCTCCCGAACCGGCCTTTATCGTGGAACGCATCAGACGAGCTTCCACTCACGGTACGTGCCGCCGCCACATACCTTGGCGTCAGCCCGCAAACGGTGTATCTTTGGGTAGAGCGAAAGCAGATTCCCCATCTCCGCGTAATGGGCCGCAATATCCGGTTTCTGAAATCGGATCTTGAGCCCTTCCGCGCAACATTCAAGCAGGAGGTGGGAATTGGCACGACCGAGTAAACACGATGGCTCCATCTATCCACGCCAGGACGGTAAGGTTTTATGGATGGTCTATCGGGACCGGAACGGAAAGCGCGTCCGGGAATCAACGTACACAGACGACTGGCAGGAGGCGCAGCGAAAACTTCGTGAGCGGCTTCAGTCCAGGGACGACAGGGTTCTTGAGGTCGTCCGGAAAGGAGAGAAACTGCAATTCTCGGATTGGGTGGATTTTTTTCTGGAGAACTATTCCAGGCCACCGATCCGGGCAGAAAAAACCCATGCAGCGAACCAGCGTTCGGCCAAGCACCTCAAAGCCGCTTTTGGTCAACGCCCGGTTGCTGATATCAGCGCGGACGATATTGAGCACTATCTTCGACGGCGGCTTCAGGCCAGAGTTCAGGTCAAGACCGTTGCCGGGGTCATCCAAAAGGGCCTGCTTAAACCGACAACGGTCCATCAGGAACTGCGGGTTCTTCGTCGTATGCTGAACGTCGCAGTGCGGAAGAGGCTGCTCCCCGCGAACCCATGCTGGGGTGTGGAGTTTCCAGTGAAGGTGAACGGACTGTTCCGCCCGCACTACATGTCGTGGTCGGAACACCAGCGGATCGAGGTCCAGGCACCTCTGTATTTACGCAACATCATCCGGGTCATCACGGAGTCCGGACTCAGGGTGTACAAGGAACTGTTGTCGATGAAAAAGGAGCAAGTAGACCTGGAAAACGCAATGGTCTGGATTCCGGACTCGAAGACGCCAAACGGGATTGCCGAGGTTCCTCTTACGGAACTGGCTCTCGAAGCGTTTCGGGATCAGATTCGTCTCGCCGGGCCGGGAACCTGGTTGTTTCCGAGCGACGAGAATCCAACGGGGCATCAGAAGTGTTTGAGGACGGTATGGCATGCGGTTTTGCGAAGAGCAAAGGTGCCATACTTCCGTCTCTATGATCTCCGTTCGACTTATGCAACTCGCCTGAGTGCGGGTGGCGTAGCCGACGAGTGGGTGACGCAGTTGCTACGGCAGGGAGATGCAAAGGTGTTCAAGAAATACTCGCAGATGAAGTTGCAGATGAAAAGGGAGGCATTACAAAAACTGAACAGGAAAGCGAATGAGGGCCAGCCGGGTTTTGCCACGGAGAGGCCCAACTAGTGGGGTTTTGTCACGGTTTTGCCACGGTCGGAGGTTTTTTGAACGATTTTGGCGGACCGAATAGTATCGCAAATTGGGGAAGTGGTTTAGAATCAAAAGAGCATTCAGATCGGGGCGCGTAGCTCAGCTGGTTAGAGCGCCTGCTTCACACGCAGGAGGTCCGGGGTTCGAGTCCCTGCGCGCCCACCATTGTTTTTTCAAACACTTACGATCCCTTCGAGCACAACGACTTGGCGACTTTTGGCGCAAGACCGCCTGCTTTTCCTGTGGATTGAGCGGCTTGCCGCCGAGCCGTCAGATCGGCGAGGAGATTGCGGTGAGGAGGCATCAAGGTCGCGCGGTGATTGAGCAGGGGCGAGGTCGCAACCGGTAAACCCTATTAAGATTTTCTTCATTTCATGCGTCAACACGTCCCCCAATCAGGGGGGTGCGTTTCACCCGACCGCGTAATTGTGGGCGTCAGCCGAGCCCGGCTATGCTTACTCATATGCTCGACGACCGAATCCCTTTCGCTACCGAAATAAACCGCTGGCTCTCACGCGTCGCGGAGTTCTTCAGGGAACTCCGCGTTTCGTCATGGATCTTGAAAATCTATGCGCTGGTATACGGCGGTTGCGTGGTATTTCTGGTATTTATCAGCGATCTGTTCGACCATCAAGTGTTGGGGAAGGGTCAGCGTCAGGAGATTTTCCTGGCCCTGTTTGGGACGGTGTTAGCCTCTGTGGCCCTGACTTTAAGCTACCTCGGCAACCCCGAGGAGCGCAGCAAAGGGGCTCTCCGTCTCGCCCTGCTTCATCTGTTCTTGCTGGCTGCCATGGTGAATTCAGGTATGTCGACGGAAGTCTTTTTCCCGTTTCGACCCGGCGATCTGATCTTCTGGGCGGCGATCCTTGGCTATGTCTGGCTGTATCCACAAGGGCACCTGGGCCGCTGGCGATTTCGAAGCAGCAGGAGAGATGAATCGACGGACGAGGATAACGTAGCGTCAATCCGGTCGGCAGCGCAGGCTGGAGAACGCAAGCGTTTGGCTCGGGAACTGCACGACTCGGTTAAGCAACAACTGTTTGTAATCAAGACCGCCGCAGCCACAGCTCAACTGCAATTGGACAAAGATGGTTCGGGCGCTGCTCGGGCTGTGGCGGACGTTCAAAGAGCCGCGCGCGAAGCTCTGACCGAAATGCAGGCGCTTCTCGACAATCTCCAGGCAACAAGGTTCGAGGATGTGGGGCTTGTCGAGGCTCTCAGGGCGCAATGCGAAGCGCTTGAGTTCCGAACCGGGGCGCGCGTGACTTTCCAGTCGGAAATTCTTCCATCCGATAAATCGATTGCTCCTGGTGCTCAGGAAGTAATTTTCCGAATCGCCTTGGAGGCTCTTTCCAACGTGGCGCGCCACGCCCGGGCCAGTTCGGTTCTTGTCTTCCTTAGGGCGAACAGCGGAAAGCTGTCGCTCGCGGTTCAGGATGACGGTTCAGGCTTCGTGCCGGAGTCGGCTACCTCCGGCATGGGGCAAGCGACTATGAAAAGGCGGGCGCAGGATGCGGGAGGAGTACTTAGGATCGAGAGTTCGCCAGGAGGGGGACGGCGGTCCTGGCATCCGTGCCTCACACCATTGCGAAGAGCGAAAACTCTGCATGGAATTCAATTTCGTCCGGCACTGCATTGATCGCAGGCATCATCCTGCTCAATTCAGGAACGCTGGCCGGTAAGGTTGTTGGCTACGCCGGACTTCTTATCGGGCTGCAGTTACCGGTTCATCTGATCTCGCTGCGGCGGGAGCGAAAGGACCCGTATTATCGAGTGGTCCCGAATCCCGCTGCGGGTTCCAGGGGACTCATACTGATAGGCTGCATCTCGGCTTTGGCGATCTGGGCGTCAGCGGGCGAATCGTCGATGCCTGTGGGAGGACGCCTCGGGTGCATTATGATCGCTATCTACCTGTCCGTTCTGCTCGGACAATACACCTACGATTCAATCCGAGCGGCCGAGAAAATCGGGTGGAGAGGCCAAACCTTTACCACAGGTATCACGTTGTTCTGGGGACTGGTCTTTTACTTGCTGGCCTATGCGACCCGGGGCCATGAGGATGTCATCCGGGCCGGTCACTTGCTGCTGCACTTTTTCATCGGGCCCGATCCGCTGCTCTCGTTCCTCTCGATGGTTTTCAAGCTCCGTTGGTATTGGTTTTGGGCTTTCCTTCTCACCCAGTTCTTGTGGAGGCATTGCGTTGAATACTTCATAAAGGAGCCGATACCGGAATGAACAAGCACCGAGTGCGCGTCGCTCTCGCGGACGATCACCGCATTGTGTTAAGCACGCTCAGAAATTATCTCGAGCAGTCTGCGGAGTTGTGCGTTGTTGGCATAGCGGCTTCGGGCGAGGAGCTCCTTGCTAGTGTCCAAGACTGGGCACCGAATATCGTGATCATCGACGTCATTATGCCGGGCGGTATAAACGGGATAGAAACGACGCGGCGGCTCCGCCTTCAGGCGCCTGAGATCCTGATAATTGCTCTGACCGCCATGACCGGCGAGGCCTTTGTGATGGGAGCCTTGGGTGCCGGCGTCAGCGGATATGTTTGCAAGGATTCCGAGCCTGAAGTCCTTTTGGCTGCTGTCAGGTCGGTGGCAAGAGGTGGGACCTACATCGATCCATCGGTAGCTTCCGCGCTCGTGCGCGGCCGAATCTCCAGTGTGGATGTCACTCCCCGCGAAAAGGAGGTTCTGCTGCTGATGGGCCGGGGCTACGGAAACAAGGAGATTGCGGACAAGCTTGGAATCTCTGATGAGACTGTGAAGGCCCATGTTACTTCTCTTTTGCGGAAGCTAGAAGCTGAAAATCGCTTGCAGGCAATCGTACAGGCGTTGAAGCGCGGTCTCATCTCGATCGAGGAACTCGACTGACGGTCATTTTTTTGCGGAGCCGTCTCGGTGAACGCGGTTGCAGAGACCGATCCTCAAGTCGCGGTTGCAACGGCGGCAAACAGCCTCGCCATTCTCGAATTGAGCGGCTTGCCGCTGAGCCTTCAAATCGGCGAGAAGATGAAGATACATCAAGGCCGCGCGGCCATTGAGTAGACGCCAGGTCTGAGCGTTGCAACCGGTAGCCTTCACATTACGTAGTTTCCACGATTGACCTTGCTGCCTTTGCGATAGGCGAATGGTCCAAAAGTGTTCTAAAAGTCCATTTGTTGCATCCAAAGTGACTTCCGAGTTCAGCGCACGCAGGTGCGCCTAATTTATGTAAGGCCATGCAAACACAAGGAAAGTGTGCAAACCCTGGAGAACGCAGGGCTTCTTCACACGCAGGAGGTCCGGGGTTCGAGTCCCTGCGCGCCCACCATTTTTCAACGACTTGCAGCGCTGAAACACACGAACTGTCCGGCCTCGTCAGTACTACCCGTTCCCTTCCAGTGGGCTACTAGTGGATACGGGCAGAGCGGACGTGTTCGGTCCACCGCGCCATTGGTCGAGTGCGATGCGATCATTTTGTCCGGCGCAACACCTTTCGTCACCCAAGTGTCGAGAGTTCCCAGAGCATCAAAAGTGGCAGGCCCCGGTCCACCACTGCAATGGCCCATCCCCGGCACCATGAACAGGCGAAAGAAGTCCTGCGTCTTCGCTGCACCTCCCATGAATTGCTGCGCAGCTTCGTAGTAACGGACCACATCACCGGGCGGAACAACGGGATCTGCCCAGCCCGAATACATCACGAGCTTACCCTTGTTTGCCTGAAAAGCTTTGAGATCAGGACTGGCGGAATCGATAGCTCGCATAGCGGAAACAGCCCAAGCAGCATCGTGGTCGAAATCGAAGCTGCGCGGATCCCACGCAGGATCGCCGAAAACCCAGTAGCGCCAGAAATCGACCCGCGCTGGTTCCGCATGGCCCACAAAATAACCACCCCAGCCGAGTTCGGATCCACGAACCCAGCCCGCGAATAACTGTTCGCCCGTCCGGGGGTTCTTGGCACCGGCATAAATCTTTTGAACGGCCGAGACCTGAGGCGCAGTCAGGCATGCATCACTCTCGGCCCCCTTGCACAACAAAGTTGCCGGATCGAATTTGCAGCGAAGTGGCTCCGCGATCAAACCATCCTTGACGCCGTCCATTGCGTCGCAGGCGGCAATTGCAGCCTTATTAATGAGAGGAAGTTTCGAGGTCGGGAGTGCGCCTGCCGGGTCTTTGTAGAGCGCCAGCCACGACCACAGAAATCCAATGTTGAGGCGGACGCGATTGTTTCCCGGGTCGCCGGCGACAATGCCGTCGTAGTCGGAAGGAAAACGTTCCGCCTCCATCAGCGCCTGATGACCACCGGTAGAGCAACCTTCGAAATAGGAATGATCTGCAAAGCGCCCATATGCGGCGTGGACGACAAGTTTGGCATCTTCCGACATGACATGCACGGCACGCCATCCCCAGTCGTCGATCTTTGCGGGGTGGCCAACCGCAAATCTCAGGTCGTCGCCGGAATGACCTGTGTCCGAGCCAGCGGTAGCGTATCCATTGGCCAGTGCCCGTTGCATCGCGGCATAATCGAGAGCGCCTGAGTACCCGCCGTTGCCCGTACCTTCGAACTTTCCATTCCATGCTTCGATGCCGGGCAGCCAGACCTCGAAGTGGACCTCAGAATCTGGCGCGGGTTTTGATACGACTGCAACCCGACAAAATTCAGGCAGCTTCAGAGTCCCGCCGCGGCCCCGTCCCACACCCGGAATCGGCGCTCCGGCAGCAACCGAAGTTGCAGATGTGACGGTGGCGCCTGCAATGGTCAGCGCGGTCAGCTTCTCACAAGGTACTTCCCCGAACGCCGACATCGCAGCCAGCAGTCCCAGACAGGCAGGAATCACGGTTTGTCGAAACGAGAAGGGATGACGAATCATAGCTGTCAAAATCCGGCTCCGCGAAAACGCGCGCGCGGAGCCGGATGGATTACTTTGCTGTCTTACTTCTGAAACAGCGACGGCGCCAATTCGTTCAGATAGATGCGCCAGTTGGACCAGGTATGACCACCGGAGCTCTCCGTGTAATGGTAGTTAATTCCGACTTTCTCCAGTTGAGCAGCCAGGTTCTGGCCCTGCGCGACCTTGACGACCGGGTCGTCTTTGCCGTGACCGACGTAGTAGAACTTCACGCCGTCCTTCTTGAGTTCAGTCAGTTTATCCGTGATATCGGCAGCCGTTCCCATACTGAACACGCCTACGTAGCTGAAAACTTCCGGGTGAGCGCTCGTG
>CAIKAS010000094.1 GCA_903825445.1 uncultured Acidobacteriia bacterium | reverse complement strand
TGTCGCTTGTCTTCATCCGCTCCACTACCTGCTTCTTGAACTCCCGGCTATGTCGCTGCCACTTTCCCATCTCTTCCCTCTCCTTTCGACGGAAAGTGCGTTCATTCGCTGTGTCTCAGTTTACGGGTTCACTCCATAAAAACAATCGATGGCTTCCAGTCCGTGTGCATCTGTGTGCATCCGTGGCCGTGTTCTGTGCCTTTGCCCAGTCCCCGGCGCAATTCGGCGTTGCCGACGTTCACCCCAGTGCGCACACGAACAGCCCCTATATGCGCGGTCCGTTCATCCGTGCCGGGCGTTATGAGCTCCGTACTGCCACAATGGTCGATCTCATCCGTACCGCGTGGGGCATCGACGAAGACAAAGTAATTGGCGGCCCAAGTTGGCTGGAAACCGACCGCTTCGACGTCAGCGCGAAACTCCCGGCCGATCCTACCCCGGAGAATCTCAAGCTCGCCCTCCAATCGCTCTTGGCGGAGCGCTTTAAGCTCGTCGTTCATAGCGACTTGAGACCCATGCCCGCTTACGTGCTGACTGCGGGTAAGAAGCCGCAGCTCAAAGGGGCTGACAGCGCAGAAGAATCTGGCTGCAAAAACATGAATCAGGCTGGCGGACGCGGCGCAGGCCCCGTGCAGTTCATCGTGTTCGCTTGCCGCAACATTACGATGGACGGCTTTGTTGCAGCGATGTCGACGTCGATGAACATGGCATCGATGACACTCAGCGGCACGCCGGTTTTGAACCAGACTGGCTTGAACGGTGCATGGGACTTCGATGTCAAACTCTCGCCTCTGAGAATCGGCGGCGGTGGTCCCGAGACAGAAAATGTCACGATCTTCGATGCCGTCGATAAACAACTTGGCCTGAAACTCCAAATGGAGAAGATTCCGCTGCCGGTCGTCGTGGTGGAAAGCGTAAACCAAAAACCGACGGAAAATCCGCCGGGAATGGCGCAGAGTCTGCCGCCCGCCCCGGTGGAATTTGAGGTGGCGGACGTGAAGCCTTCCGATCCGTCGGTGTCGGTTTTTGGCAACGCGTTTAATGTGCAGGCCAATGGCCGGGTGAACCTGCAGCACCAGACGCTGAAGTTCTTGATACAACTTGCTTACAGCCTCAACAACAATTCCGGCGACAACGACACTATTGTCGGTGCCCCCAAATGGCTGGATACCGACCGTTTCGACGTCATCGCCAAGGTAGCCGCAGTCCAGTCTCCTTCCGGGTCCACCGCCAACCCGCGTGTCGATACCGATGCCGTCTGGTTCGCCTTGCGGGGCCTGTTGGCAGACCGTTTCAAGCTCGCGGTGCATTTCGAAGATCAGCCGCAGCCCGTCTATGCCCTGGTCGCAGTGAAGCCAAAGCTGACGAAGGCCGATACCTCTAACCGGAGTTCATGCAAGAGCCCTAATGTTCTCAAGGTCCTGACAACATCCGGCCCCGGTGGTGCTTCTTCTGCCAATACTCTGACCTGCAAAAACACCACCATGGCGCAACTTGCCGAACAGTTGCAGCAGGTTTCGATGAACGACGTAACCCATCCCGTGGTGGATGCCACCGGCATCGAGGGCGCATGGGATTTCACGTTGACCTGGACACCAGCGATCCTCGGCCAGATGGCTGCGAATCGAGCGAAAGCGGCGGGGGAAGCTTCCGGCCAGCCAGGATCGGATACCAGCGCATCCGATCCTGGCGGCGGCGTTTCCATGCTCCAGGCACTGGAAAGACAGCTTGGGCTCAGGCTGGAATTGCAGAAGCGCCCCATGCCGGTCCTCGTGATCGACCATGTGAACGAGAAACCAACGGACAACTAACATGGGACAGTCTTCTCTTATCCGCGCGCATCTGTGTGAATCTGTGGCCAGTCCGTGCCTTTATTGCCCTTGTTGTCAATGGGTTGGCTGTTATAATCGGGTGTCCCTCGCGCGAGCGTGTCGAATAGCTTTCTACGGCCCACCTCGTCGTAAACCAGTCTCGTTTTGCGGCGTAGTAAAGGATCAGGATCATGCTCCTCCGTTGGTAACCGCATCCTCTGGCGGCGGTTTTCCGTCTTGCGGATATTCAAAAAATTGTTGCCAGACTACACAAATGGGCCTTTCCGACGTCAAACTGTTTTTGACGCTGACGGATTCCTGATGTCGGGGAACATTGTGGGTCGTGGTGTCGTTGTACAGGTGAGGTGAGTTGTAAGAATCAGCGTTTCTAAGGGTCTTTATATTTCATGGGATTGCAAAAATACACGAAACCAATCGCGATGTTCCTGATTCTGATGCAGTCCCTGTGGGGGGCTGAATATCAGGGTCAGGTGGTCCTGCAGGTGCCCGAACCGCCCGCGGCTGCTGCGCCTGCTACGCCCGCACCAGGCGCGCCGTCAACTCCGGCCACTCCCGAAGCCGCACCCAAGCCAAAGTTTATTCCGGTGCCCGGTGTCACCGTCACTGCTACTCAGGCCGATAAGAAGCTCAGCGCAGTCAGTGACCCTCAGGGCATCTACCGTTTTGCGGATCTGCCCGACGGCTCCTGGCAGTTACAGATCGAAATGCTCGGCTTCGCGCCCATCAAACAGGATGTAACGGTCGGCAACGGATTGCCGGGCCCGAACTTCCAGCTGAAGATGCAGGCGCTCGATCAAATCGAAGCCGTGGCAGCTCCTCCGCCAGCCGCGATTACGGTTGGTCCTGCCACTACCGTGACATCGACACAAGGAACCACACCGGCCGCTACGCAGGCCCCAACCAAAGCGAGCAATGGGAAACCTGCCGCAGCCGGCAAGGCAGGAGCTGCGGGCGCCAGCGGGAAGACTGCATTCCAGCGCACAGATCTCACTACTTCCGCGAGCGGCGCACCGCCCGCCAACGATCCTCCGCCTGAGATTACGGCTGAGCTCAATTCGCGTGCCGCCGATGCTGGCCTGATCAATGGCAGCGCGATGAATGGAGCCGCGTCGCCGTACGCTCAATCGCCGGCGTTCGGGAATGCGAGGCGAGGCGGAAGATCTCTCTACAATGGCAACTTCTCGCTGCTTGGGTACGATACATCCGCACTCGACGCGCGCCAGTTCTCACTGACTGGTCAAAATACGCCGAAACCCACCACTAGTCACCTGAATACCTCGGTCACGTTCGGCGGTCCGATCAAAATTCCGCATCTGATCGAAGCTCGCAACCAGGTCTACTTCAATGTCAGCTACCAGCGGACCCGCAATCACACTGACAACGTCAATACTTACCTGATGCCTGATCCAAACGAGCGTGCCGGTAATTTTGCGCAGGAAATGAATGCGCTCGGCCAGCCCGTGCAGATTTTTGATCCCACCAGCGGCACACCGTTTACCAACAACGCGATACCGCTGAGCCGCATGAGTCCACAGGCGGAGTCATTGCTTGCGTTTTATCCATTGCCGAATTTTTCCGGTAATATCCATTACAACTATCAGGTCCCGCTCATTCAGAACACTCACACGGATGCCCTCCGGGCTCAGGTGCAAAAGTCCTTCAAGCGCAAGAATAGTCTGACAGGCACATTTGGCATGAGCGATACACGCAGTGACGGCAACAGCCCTTTCAACTTTCTCGACCTCACGCACTCGCTCGGAATGCAGGCTACCGCTTCATACACCCGCACGTACACCACGCGCTTTCGTGGCACTTTCCAGTACCAGTTCAGCCGGCAATCGAACCAGACCTTTCCGTTCTTTTCGAACGTGGAGAATGTCTCGGGTATGGCGGGGATTGCTGGTAATAACCAACAACCCCTCAACTGGGGACCTCCGGCGCTTGGCTTCGGCAGCGGTATCTCAGGGCTAAGCGACGCTAACGCCGGTATCACGCACAACCAAACCGGCAACGTCTCGTACAGCAGCGTCTGGAGCCACAACCGGCACAACATTACGTTTGGGGGTAACTTCCTGACGGTGCAGTCCAACATCATTCAGCAAAGTAATCCGCGCGGGTCGTTTACATTTACGGGTTCTTCCACCGAGCAGTATCTGCTGAATGGCGCGCCCACCACCCAATTCGCCCCTGGTGCCGCTCCGGTGACGGGTACAGGCTCTGACTTCGCCGGCTTCCTGCTCGGAGTGCCCGATTCGAGCGCCATCGCTTTCGGTAACGCCGACAAATATTTCCGTTCCCATCGGCCTTATCTGTTTGTGCAGGACGATTGGCGTCTGGCCCCGGGTCTCACACTTTACTGGGGAGTCGGCTGGCTTTACAGTTCCCCAATCACCGAGAAGTATGGGCGTCTGGTGAATCTTGACGTGGGGCCGGGCTTTGCCACGGCAACTCCCGTAGTGGCAAACCAGGGTGCTCAGGGCGGTTTGACGCCGAACTCGCTCATCCAGCCTGATAAGCACGGCTATCAGCCCAGTTTCGCGTATTCCTGGCGGCCATTCCCGGCATCGTCGATGGTCGTACGCGGTGGCTATTCTCTCGCTTACAACACCGGTGTCTATCAGCAGTTTGCCAGTCAGATGGCCCAGCAGGCGCCCCTGTCAACCAGCCTGCGCGTGACGAATAGTGCGGCTGACCCTCTCACGCTCGCGAATGGCTTCTACGCGCCGCCCAACGTCTTGCTCGACACGTTCGCTGTCGATCCTCACTTCAAGCTCGGATATGCGCAGAACTGGAATCTGTCGGTGCAGCGCGATCTGCCGGGGTCACTGGTGATGCAGGCCACGTACACCGGCATCAAAGGAACGCACTTGTTGCAGGCCTTCCTGCCAAATACCTATCCGACCGGCGCGGTGAATCCGTGTCCAACGTGCGCATCGGGCTATACGTATTACACGTCCGGCGGCAATTCGGAGCATGAAGAAGGCCGCATCGAACTGCGCCGCCGCCTGCATAACGGTTTTACCGCAACTACTCGTTATACTTACGCAAAATCGATCGACGACGTTGCCTCGCTGGGCGGCGGTCTGGGTAATCCGGCTCAGAACTGGCTCAATCTCGAAGGTGAGCGCGGGCGGTCCGGCAACGATCAGCGGCATAACGCCAATATCCAATTGCAATACACCTCCGGTATGGGTATCGGCGGGGGCGGATTGATGAGCGGCTGGCGCGGCAAGCTGGCCAAGGACTGGACTTTCCTGGATAACATCACGCTCGGCAGCGGTCTGCCCCTGACGCCGATTTGTGCTACATGCCTGGTGGGTTCTCTCTCTGGCATCGCGCGCGCCAGCTTTACCGGTGCGCCGCTCTACACCGCTCAACCCGGGCTCTTTTTGAACCCTCTGGCAGTAACAGCTCCTGCTGCGGGTCAATTTGGTAATGCGGGGATAGGGTCCATTAACGGGCCCAATCAGTTTTCCATGAACGCATCCATGCAGAGAAACTTCAAGCTGAACGATCGGTTCAATTTGGCGTTGACGATTGCGGCGAACAATCCGCTTAATCACGTCGTGTTCGGATCGTGGAACACGGTTGCGAATACCCAATTCGGATCACCTGCCAACCCGAACGCGATGCGCAGTATCCAGACCACATTGAGGTTGAATTTCTGATGAGAGAACAATTCCAGTCCACGGCATTTGCGGCACCGATATTCCGCGCGCGAGCCCTCCGGATCGCGCTCGTTCTGCCATTGCTGGCCTTTGGACAGCAGCCGGCAGGCCGCGGCCCCGCGCCTATTCCACAGGTGCAGTCCCAGGTCCAGGCTTCCACGGGTGTGGCCACCTTTTCGGCCAGTGCCAATCTGGTGGTGGAAGAGGTAACAGTCAGGGATAAGAGCGGCAACGTCGTTACGGGCCTGAAGAAAGAAGACTTCGCCGTCACCGAAGACAACAAGCCGCAGGAGATCAAGTTTTTCGATTTTGAAAACGTTGAAGAAGCGGCCGCCGCTGCCCCTCCGCCCGCTGCGTTGCCCCCTCCGGATGCGCTGCCCAAGCTGACGCGCACCGAAATCGCGCCGGAACCGAAGGGCGAAACACGCTATAAAGATCGACGCTTGCTCGCAATGTATTTCGACATGGCTTCCATGCCCGTGCTGGATCAGTTGCGCGCTCTCGATGCCGCGCAGTCCTTTATCCGTAAGCAGATGACCGGGGCCGACGTGATGGCGATCATGCGTTACAACGGCGCGGGCGTCGACGTGTTGCAGGATTTCACCGGGGACAGGGAAAAGCTGCAGACCATCGTGGCCACCCTGATTGTGGGTGAAGCCGATAACACCGGTGAAGCCAATAACGACGCCAGCGCTGCCGATACGGGCGCCGCCTTTGGTCAGGACGATTCCGAATTCAACGTTTTCAACACTGACCGGCAACTCGCCGCACTCCAGACCGTCGCCAAGACGCTGGGTACTCTCAACGAGAAAAAAGTTCTCATCTACTTTGCCAGCGGCATGCAGCTTAACGGACTCGATAACCAGGCGCAGTTGCGCTCTACCATCAACGACGCCGTTCGCGCCGGAGTGCAGTTCTGGCCCATTGACGCGCGCGGGCTAACGGCATCTCCTCCACTCGGTTTCGCCTCGCAGGGCTCGCAGGGCAATGCCGGGATGTACACCGGGGCCGCTGCGCTGGCAGTGCAGTCGAATTTCGCGAAATCTCAGGACACGCTGTATAC
Source organism: uncultured Acidobacteriia bacterium (assembly GCA_903825445.1). Taxonomy (GTDB): domain Bacteria; phylum Acidobacteriota; class Terriglobia; order Bryobacterales; family Bryobacteraceae; genus BOG-234. The sequence continues at coordinate 3,820 of CAIKAS010000094.1, read as the reverse complement.
GCTGGCGTCCGATACGGGCGGCAAGGCCATGCTCGATTTCAACGATCTGGGGCAGGGAATCGTGAATGCCGAGAAATCGATCAGCAGCTATTACATCCTTGGCTATTACACAACCAATGACACCCTCGATGGCAAGTACCGCAAGATCAATATCACGCTGAAAAACGGCATGCAGGCCACGCTCGATTACAAGAAGGGCTACTACGCCGGCAAGGTGTTCGGCAAGTTCACCGCGGCAGACAAAGAACGTCAGCTGGAAGACGCGCTGATGATGGGCGATCCGATTACGGAACTAACCATTGCGCTTGAAGTGAACTACTTCCGCATCAATCGCGCCGAGTACTACGTGCCGATCATGGTGAAGATCCCGGGCAGTGAGCTCGCGCTCGCAAAAAAGGGCGGCGCGGAACACACTATCATCGACTTCATTGGTGAAATCAAGGACGATCAGGGTTCAACGATGAGCAATATCCGCGACCATATGGATATCAAGCTCACCGACGCCACTGCGGCCGAGTGGGTCAAGAAGCCAATCGGCTACGACGCGGGCTTCACCGAACTACCCGGAGATTACTCGATCAAGATCCTGGCGCGCGACAGCGAAACCGGACGAATCGGAACTTATATCGGTAAGTTCCATATCCAGAACCTCGATAAGGAAGAAGAGCGCCTGCCCATTACGTCGGTGGTGCTGAGTAGCCAGCGGCAGGATATGAGTGCGGCGATTTTCAACGCAGGCAAGGGTGAAAAAGCCGCGACCACCCAGGCGGTCGACCCCCTCGTGCAGGACGGCAAGAAGCTGATTCCCAGCGTCACCCGTGTCTTTAGCACGAAGGGCGATATGTACATCTACCTTCAGGCTTATGAGAAGGGCCTGAACACGGCTGAGCCGCTGATCGCCTATGTCAGCTTCTACAAGGGCTCGACAAAGGCTATGGAGACACCGCCCGTGAAGGTAGTCGAAGGCATGGATCCGAAGTCCCACATGCTGCCGATTAAGTTCAGCTTCCCGCTGGGCAAGCTGAAACCGGGCGAGTACAACTGCCAGGTGACAGTGCTCGATCCAACCAGCCAAAAGGCTGCGTTCTGGCAAGCGCCTGTCATGATGATCCCGTAGATACGCCCGCTATAAGCGTGGCATTTTCTCTCCGCGGTCAGTTAAGCCTGGCCGCGGAGAGTGGCCAGCAACATCACCAGCGTATAGACCACTGGCATCGCAAACAGCGAACTGTCCATGCGGTCCAGAATGCCCCCGTGGCCCGGCAGCATTGTGCCGCTGTCTTTCACACCCGCCGCGCGCTTGAGTGCGGATTCCGCCAGGTCGCCGATTTGCCCCGCGGCATTTGCCACCAGTGAGACCGCGATCGCGGCCCAAATCGAAGTCCCTGTAATTACCAGTGGAATACAGATAGCGCCGAAGATCACGGCGGTTACCGCGGACGCCGCTGCGCCCTCCCATGACTTACCCGGACTGACCAGCGGGGCCAGTTTGTGCTTGCCGAACTTCCTGCCCACATAGTACGCGCCGGTATCGCCAATCCAGTTCACCATTAGGGCAACCATTAACCAGTAGCGGCCAGCCGCGAGACGCTGGTAAGCGGGCGCGTCGATCTCATGCAGCAGGATTGCCGTCTTCCACGCTCCGAAAATGTACGCTACGCCCATGATTGTGGCGCCGGCCTGCGTCGCTCCTTTGCTCAGGTCACCTGTTGACATAGTGAGGCACATCGCCGCCAGCGCAGTCAGAAACAGGATGAGCGCCGCCTGGTTTAGCGGAGCGATCAGAATCAGCACGCCGGCGACGTAACCCGGCATGGCAAAGGCCTCCGTGATCCGCGAGTATTCACGGAAACACAGAACGCCGAAAAGCGCGACAACAGCCAGAAACACCTGGGGTGGGGCAAAAAGGACCGAGTACAGGGCGAGAGGCACCAGAACCAGTGCCGTGAGTGCGCGCTTCATTTCGAGGAGGCTGTGAGCGAAGCCGCGATCTCGTCGATCTCATGCTCCTGCGAAAGCGACGGCGCTGCCGGAGCGGCGGTCAGGCCGCCAAAGCGACGGTCGCGGCGCTGGAATTCCAGAATTGCTTTCAGCAGTTCTGCGCGGTCGAAATCCGGCCAGTACGTGTTGGTGACGTACAACTCCGCATATGCGATTTGCCACAACAGGAAGTTGCTGATGCGCATCTCGCCAGAGGTCCGGATCAGAAGATCGGGATCAGGCAGTCCGGCCGTGGAGAGGTTTTTTTCGATCATCGCTTCATCCACAACCAGGCTCGACAGCCGCCCTTCGATTCTGGCTTCATCGATGAGCGTGTTGACCGCATCCACCAGTTCGTTGCGGGCGCTGTAATTGATCGCCAGATTGAGCCGCATGCCGGTGCAATGTGCCGTCGCGCGTTCCGCCTCGCGCAGCACTTCATACGCGCCCGCGGGGAGTGCTTCCACTCGTCCGCTCGATTGCAGCCGGATATTGTTGCGTTGCAGGTCTTCGATCTCGCGCCGCAGATAGATCCGCAGGAGCCGCCAAAGCATGTCGACTTCCGCACGGGGGCGCTTCCAGTTTTCGGCGGAAAAAGCGTACAGAGTCAATGCCTTAACGCCGATATGGGAGCAGTCTTCCACCACGGAACGCACGCGCGTAACGCCAGCCCTGTGCCCTGCAAAACGAGGCAAACCGCGGCCTTTCGCCCAACGCCCGTTGCCATCCATAATGATGGCGATGTGCGCAGGGATCCGCTCGGGGTCTATAGCCAGCGCCAGAACCCGATCATTCCCCTCCGGAGCCAGCGCGTCCAGAAAATTCATGCTTCCAAACCATCGTACACCGTGCCACAAAGCTCTGGCGAATATAAAGTGCTAAAAGGCCGGATTGCCGGTGTACAGCGAATACCCTGACGGTAGCGGTTGCTTAACCGTGTCGAAACGTCATTGTCACAAAGTTTCGCTAACCTCAGAAACTTAGGTGTCTCCATTTTGAGAGGAGTTTGGATGAAGAATAATATGAAACCGTTCGTTGCGGTATTAGCTATATGTGGGTGCCTGCTGTCTACCTTGCCCCTGAATGCTCAGGAGGGTGGAGCGACCGTGACTGGCACGATCCTGGATCAGTCGGGGAAATCGATTGCTGGAGCCTCAGTGGCGCTGAAGAACGATACGCCAAACTTCAGCAAAACAGCGACGGCCGACGCCGACGGGCATTTCTCCGTTAACGGATTGGCTGCGGGAAACTACACGATTGAAACGAGTTCGCCGGGTTTTGCTTTGAATGTCCGGCACGGTGTAGCACTTGGCGCCACGGGGACGGAAAATGTCTCGATTACGCTGAATGTCGATGCCATCTCGCAGTCGGTCACCGTGCAGGAAACATATCTTTTGGCGGCTGAAACCTCGCCTGCCGGAAACACGCTCGATGCGACCGCGGCCCACACCGAGATCTCCTCCGCAGTTATACAGAACTTTATGGCTCCTGTTGCCGACTTCGCGGAAGTGATTCAGCAGGCGCCTGGCGCGTTCAGTACGAATCCGAATGGCATCGGCCTCGGCCAGGGTAAATCTTTCTTTCGCGGCTTCTCCGACGGTCAGTACACTCTTACCTTCGACGGTATTCCGTTTGAAGATACCAACAGCCCGACGCACCATTCCTGGGCAAGTTTCCCAAGCCAGTGGATCAGTTCGACCGACTTCGACCGCAGCCCCGGCCTTTCTTCGGATTTCGGCCCGACCAACTTTGGCGGATCGATCAATATGAAGTCTCCGGAGCTTCAGGCCGATCCCGATATTCGTGGCACGTTTTCGATCGGTTCCTACAATACAAAGCT
>CAIKAS010000093.1 GCA_903825445.1 uncultured Acidobacteriia bacterium | reverse complement strand
TGTCGCTTGTCTTCATCCGCTCCACTACCTGCTTCTTGAACTCCCGGCTATGTCGCTGCCACTTTCCCATCTCTTCCCTCTCCTTTCGACGGAAAGTGCGTTCATTCGCTGTGTCTCAGTTTACGGGTTCACTCCATAAAACCGGATCCTTGCGGGAATAGAATGGGATCAGCATGACGATGTTCCGGGCTTTGTTCATTGCCGCGTTCGCGCTGTCGCTTTCGGCGGCGAATCTGAAACTCTATACGACGGACGGCGAGTACCAGGTGGTTCGCGAATACCAAGTGGATGGCGACCGGGTGAAATTTTACAGTGTTGAGCGCAGCGATTGGGAAGAGATTCCGGCGGCGATGGTGGATCTGAAGCGGACTGAGGCGGAGGCGTCGGCGAAAAAGGAAGTGCTGGACAAGCAGGCGAAGGAACTCGACGAGGAGAGCGCGGCGGCGCGGGCGGAGAAGCAGGAGATCGCGAAGATTCCTCAGGATTCCGGCGTTTATCGAATTGAGAACGGCGAACTCCGGACGTTGAAAGTAGCGGATTTCACGGTGAAGACTGCGAAGGGACGAACGATTTTGCAAGTGCTGACGCCGATCCCGATTCTGGAGGGAAAGGCTACGGTGGAGTTGCCCGGCGAGCATTCGACCAACATCGTGCGCGACGAAAGGCCTGAGTTTTTCTTTCAGATGGATAAGCAGGAGAGTATCGCGATCATTAAGGTGACGCCGTCGAAGGGTGTGCGAATTGCAGAGCATGTGGAGATGATTCCGATATCGAAGGAAATGGTCGAAACGCGGGAAGCGGTGCCGATTTTTACTAAACAGTTGGCGGGGGAGAATTTCTTTAAGATCTGGCCGCAGGAGCCCCTGGCGGTGGGGGAGTGGGCGGTGATTGAATACACGGAGAGCAAGGTGGATCTGCGGATCTGGGATTTTCGTGTGGAATGAGGGGAAACGCTTTGGCCACAGATTCACGCAGATGCACACGGATGCGAAACTCTTAGGTGATGCATCCCCATCAGAGAAAACCGGTGCGCGTGCGGCGCATCGATGAATGCAATTCCGTCCATGAGATTTTCGAGCATTGCCTGCCTGCGTTTGGAGGGGCGATTCTTCGGCGAGTTTACAGTATTCTGGATCGCGCGATTACCACCGGGTGTCCGCTAACTGTCTCGATTGCGGGTCCGGTTACCGTTTCCGGCCAGCACCAGGCGTGGCTTATTCCGCTGCTGGAGACCGGCTGGGTCGCCTATCTCAGTACAACCGATGCCGTTTGTTATCACGACGGGCATCGCAGTCTCAACGAACACACGAAAGATCCGATTTACGAAGTGCCGATCTTTGGCGACGACGGGGCGCTGCGGGATGAGAACGTCATTCGCGTCACCGATATGGGTTTCGACGAGAGCGTGCTGCTGGATCAGGATAAATTTCTGACCGCTGTTCTCACGCGGCCGGAGTTCCAGAAGAAGATGACCGGTACGGAGCTACGATACCGGCTTGGCGCTTACTACGCGGCCCAAGAGTGCCATGTTGGTGTTGCGCCGGGGCTGCTGGCGACGTGTAATCGACTCGGTATTCCGGTGTTTGTGGGTGCACCGGCAGATGGCAGCGTCTTCCTGAATTCGATGAAGCTTTGGGCCATGAAACAGGCGGGGCTGATACCGAATTACGCTTTCGATCTGGATCTGCATGCGGAGGTTTTTGAAGCCTGTGCCTATCACCACTGGGGACTCTTTGAGAGCGAGGCGAAGTCGATTGCCACGCTGATTCTGGGCGGCGGTGTGCCGAAGAATTACAATCTGCAGCCGGAGCCGGCGCTGGGGCAGGTGCTGGGGCTGCCGGATGTGCGTGGGTATGAGTTCGACGTGCAGATTACGACGGCGCCCGTGACGGATGGTTCGTTGTCGTCATGTCCGCCGGCGGAGGCAGTGACGTGGGGCAAGGTGGATAAGGACACTTATCTGCAATCGACGGAGAGTTTGCCAGGCGATTATTCGATGATGATGCCGTTCATCGTGAAGGCGCTGATGGAAAAGCATCGCAAACGGGAGCCGTACAGGCTGTACGAGAACCGCGACCGGCTAGTGGAAAAGTTGCGGGGAGCGGTGGTCAAAAACAAGGAGTGGCTGATGGATTCGCTGCTCTACCCCGTGAAAAACTCATGAATCTGAGTTTTTTTGCTCCTGAATGATCCAGTACAAATCGAGTACGTAGGCGGAAACGACGAAATCTCCCACGACGGTAGCCAGTCTGCCGTTGGGCAGGAACTGATCGATGGCCCAGAGAATGAAAGTGCCCGCGAGCAGCAGGCGTTTCAGCAGCGTGGTGCGGTCGGGTTTGAGGCGGATTTGAAGCAGCGCATACGCAACCCCGATCAGCGCGAGCGGAAGCGCCCCCAGCCATGTGTGGACCGGCGTGGAAGTCAGCTGCACATTGGAAAGCAAAAGCAGGGCCGAACACACTAAAGCGCAAACGCCCAAAAAGGCAACTACCGGTGGGATTGTTTTCATCGGGACTATATTCCGTTGGATGCTGCCTGGTGCGATTGCGGTTCGTTGGGGAACCGAATCAGCCTGTCAATTGAGGAAGTAGGTGCGGTAGAGAGTGTCGCGCTGTTTGGGAACGAAGCCCGCGTCGCGGATCATGCGACGTAGTTCCTCTTCCGTCGCCTGATGGTGGGTTCCCGCAGCCGAAACGACGTTCTCTTCGATCATGATGCTGCCGACATCGTTGCCACCGAAGCGGAGGCCGACCTGGCAGGTCTTCAGTCCCGGTGTGACCCAGGAGCTTTGAATGTTCAGGATGTTATCAAGATAGATTCGGGAAACAGCGAGTGTCTTGAGATATTCGACAGCCGTCGCTTCTTCCTTTATGAAACGGCCGAGCGAAGTTAGTTCGCGCTGAAAGGCCCAGGGAATGAAGGCCGTGAATCCGCCTGTATCTTCCTGGATTTGCCGCACGATATCGAAGTGGTTCATGCGCTGTTCGATAGTTTCGCCGCAGCCAAACATCATAGTTGCGGTAGTGCGCATGCCGAGCGCGTGGGCGGTCCGGTGGACGTCAATCCAGTCCTGTGTGCCGCATTTCAGGCGGCTGATGCGATGGCGCACGGCTTCATCGAGAATTTCGGCGCCTCCGCCAGGGATGGAATCGAGACCGGCGTCACGCAGGCGAGCGATGGTGTCGCGCAGAGAGAGACCACTGACTTCGGCGATGTTGATGATTTCCGGTGCGGAGAAGCAGTGGCACCAGATGTTGAACTTCGCTTTGATGGCGCGGAGGAGATCTTCGTACCATTCGATTTTGAGATCGGGATGCAGGCCGCCCTGAAATAGCATGCCGGTGCCGCCAAGGTCGAGGGTCTCCTGGATCTTGTCGAAAATAACCTCGCGGGGAAGGATGTAGCCTTCCTTGTGGCCGAGCGGGCGGTAGAACGCGCAGAAACTACAGTATTCGGTACAGAAGTTGGTGTAGTTGATGTTGCGGTCGATGATGTAGGAGACGATGCCGTCGGGGTGGAGACGGCGGCGGACGGCGTCGGCTTCCATGCCGATGCCGATCAGGTCGTCGGACTGGAACATATCGATGGCTTCTGCTCGGGAAATCATATTCGGGGAACTTCTATTGTATCGGTCGACTGGTTAGCCGACCATTTTCTTGAGAT
>CAIKAS010000092.1 GCA_903825445.1 uncultured Acidobacteriia bacterium | reverse complement strand
TGTGTCATGAGAGTCGGATCCTGCTTGAACACTCCTTTGACCGTTGGAGCATAGTGGTCGAGAATCCGGTCAAACTCCTCCTTAACCCGCCGTGCATCCGGTTGACTCGCGTCGAGAAACGGCTGGAGTTCCGCCTTCTCGGAGGTGATCTTTTGTGCCTTCTGGGCCAATGCGAGCGGCGCCGTAGAGAATGCCATTGCTCCAACCAGAATTCCCGCTACCGCCAGCCGCCTGAAAGTGTTCATCATGTTGTCCTCTGCTTGTGAATACGCAAAACCGGGACTGCGGTTAACGCTGGTCACAGTCTTCGAAAATATTTTTCAAAACTCCCGCATCTAACTGATACACGGCCACTTACACAAGACAAAATCCGCCCCCATCGCCCCTGTGCGCCCAGCTTCCTCCTCGCACCGTGTTGTACTTCAATCAGGAAGGGGGCCTCACCGGACCTCTTCTGACAAATTCTTCCTGGCCAGGAAGCGTCGATTTACGGTGAAACTGGACTTCCGGACATATGTCCTGCTGAAACGGTTTTAGCAGGAACTTGCGGCGAGCGCTTGCCAATTCAGCAGCCTTCTCGTCGACGGAAGACATTTTTCAGACCGGTCTGAAGTGCACCGGCTTATCGGGAAGTCACAGGATTCGGCGTGCAGTCCGCGTTGGGTACCATTGGCTCCGTCCTGATAGGTGTAGGGAGCCGACAACCCTTTTTCGAGCGAAAGACGTGGAATTAGGGGACCAGAGAGCGGGCATTGAAATTGGCATACAAACGGCGGGGCAGGCCTGCTCCGTCAGGGTCAATAGATGCCGTTCATTTTACCGACGGCCGGATGGGAGGGTCACAATCGCCTCCCTCCGGCTGTTCGATTTCCGAGGCCGTCCCTCCCAAGGGGCTCCGTCCTCATGGTCTTTGCCAACCGAATATTGAATGGCCGCAGCTTTACGGCATAAGTGTGTCCGCTCCACTTGTCGGGTCGCCCACGGGTTGTTCCGGTGGGCGACCAGGGGGGATGAGGCGCTACTTCCCCCTGTTGAAATTGACCGACGGGTCCCATACCCGAAGATCCGGAAACGAGGAGCGGTAAAAACCACGATCCCGTGAGATAAGCCGGTTCGCCTGAACCTGGGCGTGAGCGCCAACCAGGAAATCGGGCAGGATACGCGTCCGCTTGCCACCCCGTTTTCTGTAGACGAGCCAGATTCGGCTGGCCAGGAACAGCGCGTCCCGGTTTGCCGATTCCACACGAATCATGTTGTCGGAGAAGAAATGGTCGCACTCCCGCTGCGTGGAGAACTGAGAACCAACCTCGGCGTACACCGTGTCGCAGGCGACCAGCATGCCTTCCGATGCAGCGGTTTCAATCGCTGCCACGGCCGCATCCGCGAATGCCTCGTTGGGAATCAGGATGTCAAGCAGAACATTCGTATCGAGCGCGGTCAGCATGAAAGATCACGCCTTTCCGCGAATATCGTCCATGAACTTATCGACCGACGAGTAGCCTTGCCTCGAAAAATTCGTAGCGCACTTGCCTCGCCATTTTCCGATACCAATCTTGACCGGCGTCTTCTTCAGAATGATCGCTCCATCCACCACGCTGAACTCAACTCGGGTGCTCGAATTGATGCCGAACTTCTCCCGGATTTCTCTGGGGATGGTAACCTGCCCGCGCTCACCGACTTTCATATTTTTAAGTATGATTCAAATTTCATACTTTCGCAAGCCCACTCCCCCACCCTTGGCGGCGAACGGGAATGCGGCGGCTTACAATGGGCGCTGGAGGATTTCCATGCGAATCGATTGGTATACGAAAGGCGTTCTTACGGTGATTGCAGTTCTGCTGGGGGTGATCGCGCTCAGGCCGTATGTCAGCCCGGATGCGGTCGCTCACGCCCAGGGGTCGTTTGCGGGCGTGGAGTTCAGCGCAGGGACCGGAGGATTAGATTTCTTTGACACCAGAACCGGCGAAATATGGGGATACAGCAGCGCGGGCCCATTCAGCGAAAAGCTTCGCCTAACCAGACTCGGCCAGCCCTTGGTCAAGGAAAAGTAAAAAGCCGGGCAACCCTTGCAGGCGGCCCGGCTCTTTCTTACTAATTTGCGACCAGACTACTCAGCCAAAGTTTCTTCCGGCCCGGTCTCGCTCAACCCACCGGTATAAGTCAAACGAGCTTCGTCTTCATACCCGGCCAGCGCATCGAGCGTCGGCTCCGGAATCGGCTCTTCCACAATATCCTCGCCGGCGATCTTCACCTGACGATAGAACTGCATGCCGGTACCGGCGGGAACCAGACGACCCATGATCACGTTTTCCTTCAGGCCGCGCAGGTAATCCACCTTGCCGTTGATGGCGGCTTCGGTAAGAACCCTGGTCGTTTCCTGGAAGGATGCCGCGGAAATAAACGAGTCGGTCGAAAGCGATGCCTTCGTGATGCCGAGCAGTACTGCCTTGCCCTGCGCCGGCTTGCCGCCCGCTTCTTCCACCCTGGCGTTTTCGAGGCGGAACTTGAACTTGTCCACCACTTCTTCCGGCAGGAATTCCGTGTCGCCGATATCTTCCACGCGAATCCAGCGCATCATCTGGCGTGAGATAACTTCCAGATGCTTGTCGTTGATGTTCACGCCCTGCAGACGATACACTTCCTGAATTTCGTTGACGAGATACTTCTGCAGTTCCTTCTCGCCACGAACATCCAGAATGTCGTGCGGGTTACGCGGACCGTCCATCAGCGGATCGCCGGCCACCACGCGCTCGCCCTCCTGCACGTTGATATGAACGCCGCGCGGCAGCGAGTATTCACGCTCTTCGCCGTCGTCGCCCACGATGTAGATGCGACGCAGGCCCTTGGCCAGTTCGCCGTACTTCACAACGCCGTTGATTTCCGCCATGATGGCGGCTTCACGCGGCTTGCGCGCTTCGAACAATTCGACCACGCGCGGCAGACCGCCCGTGATGTCCTTGGTCTTGGTAGTTTCACGCGGAATCTTCGCGAGTACGTCACCGGCGTGAACTTCATCGCCGTCGCGAACCATCAGGTGAGCATGGGTCGGCATGAGGTACTTACGTTGTCCGGCCGGGCCCTTAACCTGCACCATCGGCTGGCGTTTTTCGTCGGGTGAATCGGTCACAACCAGCTGTGACATACCGGTCACTTCGTCAACCTGTTCGGCGAGCGTGATGCCCTCCTGCAGATCTTTGAAGTGAATGGTGCCGGAAACTTCGGTCAGGATCGAGAACGTATACGGATCCCATTCCAGCAGATCCATATTCTGCTTCACAGGGTCGCCATCGGCCACCGTGATGCGCGCGCCGTAAACCACCGGATAGCGTTCTTTTTCGCGGCCCTTATCGTCGACGATCGCCAGAATACCGCTGCGATTCATCGAGATGATTTCGCCCTTTTCGTTGTGTACGAACTGGACATTCAGGTACTTCGCGAAACCGTCCGACTTAGCGTCCTGCTTGGACTGTTCGGAGATTCTCGACGCCGTACCACCGATGTGGAACGTACGCATCGTGAGCTGTGTGCCAGGTTCGCCGATCGACTGCGCGGCAATGACGCCGACAGCTTCACCGCGTTCCACCAGCCGGCCTGTCGCCAGGTTACGGCCGTAGCAAGCGACACAAACACCGCGCTTCGATTCGCAGGTCAGCACGGAGCGGATCTTGACGCGCTCAATACCAGCCGCCTGAATCTGGGCAGCGAGGTCTTCGGTGATTTCCTGATTCACGGCAACGATCAGGTTGTTCTCGTAATCGCGCTGGTCTTCGAGAGCCACGCGCCCAACAATACGGTCACGGAGAGCTTCGATGATTTCGCCCGATTCGATAATCGGTTCCACCACAATACCTTCCGTGGTGCCGCAGTCGTTTTCGGTAATGATCACGTCCTGCGCCACATCGACCAGGCGGCGGGTCAGGTAGCCGGAATCGGCCGTCTTGAGCGCCGTATCGGCCAGACCCTTGCGGGCGCCGTGCGTCGAGATGAAGTACTGCAGCACGTTCAGGCCTTCGCGGAAGTTGGCCGTAATCGGGGTTTCGATGATTTCGCCCGAGGGCTTGGCCATCAGACCGCGCATACCGGAGAGCTGGCGGATCTGCTGTTTGGAACCGCGAGCGCCGGAATCGGCCATGATGTAAATCGGGTTGAGGTAACGGCCCGTACGGTCGTCCTCTTCCATCGCGCTGAACATCTCATCGGAAACCTTTTCCGTAACACGGGACCAGATTTCGATGATCTTGTTATACCGTTCGCCGTGGGTAATGGCGCCGTCCTGATATTGCGCTTCAACGGCGATGACTTCCGTTTCCGCGTTGGCGACCAGTTCCTTCTTCACGCCCGGCACGACCATGTCGTCGACGCCGATCGAGATACCGGCGCGCGTTGCATAGAGGAAGCCGAGATTCTTGATCTCATCCAGCATGTCGACCGTGGTCTTCAGGCCGAACTTGAGATAGCAATAATGCACGAGAATGCCGAGGCCCTTCTTCTTCAGAAGACCGTTGATAAACGGCATCTGTTCCGGCAGGTGGTCGTTCATGATCACGCGGCCAACGGTCGTGTCCATGTACTGCTTCACGAACTCGATCGGCTCGGTGTGCATGATGTTCTGGTTATCGAACGCCTTGGTCAGGTCGATCACTTTGCCCGTGTACCGGAGCTTGATCGGCGTCAGCGTTTCGACTTCGCCCATTTCGAGAGCGATCAGAACGTCGTCGGTGGAAGCGAATGTGCGGCCTTCGCCCTTGGCGCCCGGGCGCTGCTTGGTCAGGTAGTAGCAGCCAAGCACCATGTCCTGTGTCGGGATGGCAACCGGTCCGCCGTGCGCGGGAGACAGGATGTTGTTGGCCGCAAGCATGAGCGTCGCAGCTTCAATCTGTGCTTCCGGCGAAAGCGGGATGTG
>CAIKAS010000091.1 GCA_903825445.1 uncultured Acidobacteriia bacterium | reverse complement strand
TGTCGCTTGTCTTCATCCGCTCCACTACCTGCTTCTTGAACTCCCGGCTATGTCGCTGCCACTTTCCCATCTCTTCCCTCTCCTTTCGACGGAAAGTGCGTTCATTCGCTGTGTCTCAGTTTACGGGTTCACTCCATAAGAAAAATCCAAAGGGAGCTGGAAATGCGTGACGACCGGGTGAGGATCGAAATTGCATGTACAATGTTGTTACTGACGGAAATTTGAACGCTCAAGTCGGGCGAGGAAGAACGCGTCGAGGCGGTGGGCGCAACGGCGGGTGGACGGATTATTGCGGTGGTTTTCGTGTGGCGCGGCGATGCCATCCGGCCAATCACCGCGTATGGCGCCACGGTGAGCGAGCAGAAGCTGTATCTGGAAGGTGAGCATGTATGAGCGATAAGCCAGAGATTCCGACGTTCCAGTCGGAAGCGGAAGAGGCGCAGTGGTGGTTTGACCACCGAGAGGAGACCGCACAGTGGATGGAACAAGCTGTCGCGGAAGGGCGTACGACCAGCCTCGGCAGTGTCGTCGAAAGGCGGTTGCGGGGAGGATCTACGCCCACGGTTTCCATTCGCATTGATCCTGCCGATCTTTCCCGTGCGAGAGTTCAGGCGGAACGGCGTGGATTGCGCTACCAGACGTACCTGAAGATGGTGCTGCATGAGGCGCTGACCCGAGAAGAGAACAGGGACGCGGCATAGCAGTACGACACACGTGGGTATCTGTATGACTGAGGTTGATGACGTGGATCAGCGATATTATGCGAGCGCGTATGGGCGGTTCGTCACTCCCGACCCGATGGCGGGGAGCGCGAAACCGAAAAGTCCAGGGAGTTGGAACCGGTATACGTACGTCGGAGGCGATCCGATAGGGCGCAGCGATCCGACCGGGCAGTGCTACTTCGACACAACCAGCGGTAACTATTATGACGACGACGTGGCACAGCAGTTGATTTACTCTGGGCAACTCAACCCCAGCCTTCTGACTTATTTGGGCGATCCGACGCAGCAGTCGTCATGCACCGGAATGTCTGGCGACAGCAGTGGAGTATCTGGCGGCGGAGGTGGCCTTCAGGTATTTGCCAACGATCTTGGCAGTTGCACGGATGCGGCGAGTTGTATGGCGTTCGCGCAGGGGACTGGGGACAATTCCTTTGACGGCACCGCTGGCAGTTCCGGCCAGTCACCATCTTGCGAAAGCACAATTCTGGGCGCACTCAATAGCACATTCGGGGACAATTTCAATTCCAGCAATGTCGCAAACTCATTTCAATTCTCTACAGGAGCTCCTCCAGGACAGGGAACCCTGAACCTAAACATTTCTGTTCCGCCATCGAGCCAACCTTCCGGGGTATCTGCGGGGCGATTTCCAATAAATTGGTGGACGTATGTCACTGGCATTGGTCCGACACTCCACGTGCCGGATGGGCCGGGGGGAGCGGACAGTCCCCTAACCCTGAAGTTTTCCCCAAGTCAATTTACGGCGCATGTTGACTCATCATTCCCTTTACAACCCGATCGGATTGTTGGCCCATCTGCTTCTCGATATGACCCCTCTCGGAGGCTACAAGGATTGCCCATAGTAAAACTGAGGAAGTTTCGCCGGGGCCATTGTTCCTTAGGCGCTTTTATGCGGGCAGTGGCTTTGTTTGTGCTCGTCTCGTGCGGTGATACTCTTCGCGCGCAGGTGGTCAAAGTCAAACTTGTGGATGGGAAGAGCGGTCTGCCTGTGGCGCATAGCTGCGTGAACGTGTGGGTCGGAGATCGACAGAAGGCGGCGATGGCAATCCCGACTGATAGCAGCGGGCTTGCTTCGCTGCGTCTAACCGATCGGAGTGATGAGGTGGACACTCACAGCCGCTGGAAGGATTGCGGGAATTTTGGTGTGATTGATCCTGTGGTACTGTATGCCGATTCTATCCGTATTAACGCTGGTTATGTATTGTGTCAATCACGCCCGCCAGCAGAATCCTGGCTGGCAATGACAGACTTCTCTACGAAACAGTTGATCCGTGATGGCATCGTTACGCCAAACACATGCGGTAAGGCCGCGACTTCCCCAGAACCCGGGGAGCTAGTGATCTTCGTTAGACCACTGAGCTTTTGGGAGAAACTTAAGCAGTAGTCATGTTGTGTCTGTTTCGCCGTGGTGCCGACAGACAACCTTACCGCGCGGTTTATGCGCGGAAATGCAGGGCCGAAGGCCGCACACGGTCCCGCGCGTGGGGGCGTTGCAAAGCGAAATACATGAAGCCTCGTTATCGGAAGTTGGTGGTTTTAGCGACGCGCACCAGCGCGGCGCGGCCAACTTCGGATAACGGAGCTTATGTATGAGCCAGTCTGAGCTTCGGCGCGCGGATTCGATGCTGCCGCAGGCGCTTTTGGATTACCTCTGTCCAGCCACTTAGCCGCTGCCGGCACGCGGCGTGCGCCGAGCGAGCGTTTCGCGATGCGACGGCAACAGGCACGACGCGTGTCCGGTAATCCTGCCGTCGTTGTACGCCGTGCGTTGTGCGTTGCTCTATCGATAGGCATTGCCGCGATTCTCGACGCCTGTGACCGCAATGGCGTTTGGACCGCGCAGCACGAAAAATACCCGATAGTCGCCGCAGCGCAGCCGAAGTTCCGTTCTCGGCGGCTGTAGTTGTTTCACGTCTCCGACACCGGTCTTCAGGTAGCGGGTCAGGCAGTGCAGAATCTGCATGGCCGCGACGCGGTCGACTTTGCGCAGGTCGGCCCGGGCCTCGGCCGGCCAGTTCACCACGATCCTGCCGGCCTTCATCGGTCGAGGCCGAACTCTCGCAGGATCTCTTCGTGCGGAACGGTGTCGTCGCGTTTGACGGAGGCAAGGGCGCGATCCAGCCTCGCCGCCATCTCCGGGGTAATCTGTTCGTCTTCGACGCCGGCCAGCGCCAGCCGCTCCGCCAGAGACGTGCCCGCTTCCGGAACCATCTCTTCGAGCAGGCTGAGCACCGCGTCCACCTTTTCGGCCGGCAGTATATCGAGCAGCGCGTGGGCATGCAGACGTTGCTCGGTAACGTTGATTTCCATGTCGTGTGACTTCAGTTTAACAGGATTCGGCCGAGAATTTGCAGCTTTGGAACTCTGAGTGCGGGTACCACCTCCGATAGGTGGCCCGAAATCTGCATCGGTTGGATGAAATGGATTTGGGGCAAAATCAGGTTTGCCGCCGCCTTAATTGCAGGCATCGCGGGATCGGCGATGACTTCACGCCGAGGCGCTCCAACTCGCGGAGAATTGGAGCGGATTCTGCGGCTCTACGCCAACGGAAGGATTTCACGCGCTTACCATGCGTCTCAAATCGCAGGCCGTTAATCGGTCCCGACCTTGAAATACCCACCCGTCCGAAGCTGGAGCTGCTGATGTCGCGAATTTGCCAATTCTAACAATTTGGCCTGCGCACTGAAGGCGCGGAGTTTTGCGAAGGATACGGCGCAGAAGTATGATCCGAGCACGATCACAGCGTGCAAATAACTGGAGTCCCAGGCGCAGCCAGTTGCTGCGGAGAGGGGTGCTGCGGGTCAGGCCTGGTTTTTGCCGCGGCGCACGCTGCGGCTCAGCGCTACCATGCAGGCGCCGCACAGGATCAGCATCCACGTCGCCGGTTCCGGGGCTACGGAGTTGTCGAAACCATAGCTGATTCCGCCGTAGGTGGTGATTACGTCGCTCACGGTGTTGATGGTGGCGAGAAGCGCGATGCCGCGGAACGAGCCATTCGGCCACGGACCCAGCGGGGCGTCGAAGAACGAATTGTTGTTGTACTGGAACGGGTAGATGGGATCGCAGTAGTTGCCGCCCGCCGGACTGCCGGGCACGTTGGAAGGTGTGGTGGCATTCGGCGACGCTGGAATTGCGGTACAGCCGGTTGTGAGGTTGTTAAAGCTGGCATCATCGAGCGTGTTGAAGTTCTGCGAGGTGTCGTAGGAATTGTTGCCGGGAAGGCCGGGCTGGTAATTGATTTCCAGACCCTGAATCCAGACGAGCTGATTCGCCGTGGGATCGCCCGCACCGAGTGTGCCGGAGACGGACACCGATAAAGCCGGCGGCTGGCCCCCGATGCCTCCCACGTTGGCGTACGAGCCTGCCCCAAATTGTGTGACGGTGAGGGTGATGCCGCTCAAAGTGTCGCTGGACTGCTGAAGCGTGTAGCCGGTGTTCGAAAGAGCGAAGGCGCTGGTGAAGGACTCCTCGCCGAGCGATTGCCCGCCGCCACCGAAGCTGTCGAGGTTCATAAAGTAATCGGTGGAGGTGGCAACGTTGGGGGAGATGAACGCATTCGTCGTGCAGCCTGTATAGTTCTGTCCGTAGAGTGGGTTGTTGCAGGCGGCGATGGAACTGGTGGCGGTAGATGGCACGCCGTTGGCAAACTGGATACTCATGGCGGCGGCCGATGAGGCGAAGAGTGCGGCAACCGAAATAACGAGCGCTGAGAACCTTTTCATACTGGACCCTCTCTGTTTTACCGATCGGAATTGGACCGAACCGGAATTGAGCCGAAGTGGTAGCGGAGTCTCGACGCGGAAACCCGAATGAGGAGATTATACGGGCGGAGCTTTCGGTGATTCAAGGATAAACTCGCCGTACTTTGGTACCTTTTTCGGTCTGTTTTTGGGGCTGGAACTCGCAGTACTGTCGCTGGTCGAGGCTATGGGTTTACGCGGAATGAGAGTTCGGCGGAGGCGGTGCCGCGCCAGACGGGTTGACCATCATCGTCGGTGGGCGACTGCTGGGAATAACCGGCACTCAGGTGATAATCGCCTGATTCCGGTTTGTGGCCGGAGAGTTCCATGGCGCGGGTAAGGTCAAACTCCTGGCGGAGATTTTCGCCGGGTTTCAGGCTCTTCCAGACACGCTGGCTGGCGGCGCGCGGACCGACCAGGGAGATTTGTTGGGTGGCGGTGTTGTTGCGGCTGAGGGAGATGTGGAGTTCGTCGTATTGGGGACCGCCTGCGGCGGTGTGGAAGGCGACGATGGTGAGGGGGTGAGTGGAGATGTTCTCCAGAGTCCAGGCTAGCTGGATGGACTCGCCAAGGCGGAAAGCTGTGCGCGGGAGAGTTAGGGAGAGGCGAAGTTGGGGGTCTTCAGCTGCGGCGGTGGGGGAAGCGAGAAGCGCACTGCCGAAAACAAAGCCGCGCCGAGTCACGTGGCCATTCTAACCCGGAAATGGGCAGGTTACCAACCTGCCCCACATTTGAGGCCGGCTGAAAGCCAGCCGCGGGCAGGATTGCCCGCCCCCCAATCTGCACCAGAATTAGCGCTGGTTGGCTTTTAGGATTTTTTTGCGAAGGCGGATCGACTTCGGGGTGACTTCCACCATTTCGTCGTCACGCACGAATTCGATGGCCTGTTCGAGGCTCATCAGTCTTGGCGGGATGAGGCGGATGGCTTCGTCGGCGGAAGAGGAACGCATGTTCGTCAGCTTCTTTTCCTTGACGATGTTGACGTTGAGGTCGGCCGTTTTGGCATTTTCGCCGACGATCATACCTTCATAAACCATCAGGCCAGGGCTGACGAAAATCTCGCCACGTTCCTGCAGGCTGAAGATCGCGTTGCCTGTCACTTTGCCGTCACGATCGGAAACGAGCGAACCGGTGGGGCGGGTGGGAATGTCGCCCTGCCACTCGATATAACCGTGGAAGAGCGAGTTGAGGATGGCAGTACCGCGCGTATCGGTGAGGATCTCGCCGCGCAGTCCGATGAGACCGCGGGAGGGGATTTCAAATTCCAGGCGGACGCGGCCGGAACCGTTGTTGACCATTTTGCCCATCTTGCCTTTGCGGCTGCCGAGCTTTTCGATGACGACGCCGATGAACTGTTCGGGGCAATCGATGGTGAGGTGTTCCAGAGGCTCCATCTTCTTGCCATCGATTTCGCGGGTCAGGATTTCGGGCTTGCCAATCGCCATCTCGAAGCCTTCACGACGCATCATCTCAACCAGAATTGCCAACTGGAGTTCGCCGCGGCCGAGCACGCGGAAGGTTTCGGGCGAATCGGATTCGACTTTGATGGAGACGTTGGTGAGGAGTTCTTTGTCCAGGCGGTCGCGAATGTTGCGCGATGTGACGAAGGTGCCTTCACGCCCGGCGAACGGAGACGTGTTCACGGTGAACGTCATGCCAATCGTGGGTTCGTCGATTTGAATCGGCGGCATTGGCATGGGGTCGGTAGCGCTGGTGATGGTTTCACCGATGGTGATGCCTTCAACGCCGGCGACCGCGACGATGTCGCCGGGCATCGCGATGGTTTCATCCACGCGCTTCAGGCCTTCGAACGAATACATCTTGGTGATTTTGGTCTTGTGGAGCGTACCATCGAGGCGGCAGATGGAGACTTCGTCGCCGTGACGCAGGGTGCCCTGGAAGACGCGGCCAATGGCGAGGCGGCCGAGGTAATCGCTGTAATCGAGATTGGCGACCTGCGCCTGTAAGACGGCGTCGGGGTCACCGGCGGGCGGCGGAATGGTTTCCATGATCGCTTCGAAGAGCGGACGCAGATCTTCAGCCACGTCATCGATGTTCTTCTTGGCGACGCCGGCTTTGGCGTTGGAATAGAGAACGGGGAAATCGAGTTGGTCTTCTTCGGCACCAAGATCGATGAACAGGTCGTAGACTTCGTTGACGACTTCCGAGATGCGGGCGTCGGGGCGGTCGATTTTATTGATGACGACGATGGGCTTGAGCTTGGCTTCAAGGGCCTTCATCAAAACGTAACGTGTCTGAGGCAGGGGGCCTTCGCTGGCATCGACGAGGAGCATGACGCCATCCACCATCTTGAGGGCGCGTTCGACTTCGCCACCGAAATCGCTGTGGCCGGGGGTATCGGCAATGTTGATCTTGGTCCCGTGGAAACGCACGCCGGTGATCTTCGAGAGAATCGTGATGCCACGTTCTTTTTCGAGATCGTTGGAATCCATGACTCGTTCTTCCACCGCCTCATTGGCGCGGAAAATGCCGCTCTGTTTGAGCATGGCGTCGACGAGAGTGGTCTTGCCGTGATCGACGTGGGCGATGATAGCGATGTTGCGGGTGTTCTGACTCATTCAATCTTTCTTATTGTTGTTTCGGTTTAACGACTGTGTAACTATTCTTCGTGTACGGCTTCGACGGGTTGTAGTCCGCGGGCGATGCCGGCTGGGTAGATGCCGGCCGCGATCGTAAAGATCCAGACCAGCGCCAATGCACCTACAAGCGGGACCAGCGGCGGATGGAGAGTGATGGTCCACCCGAAACTCTGCTTGTTGATGACGTAGATCAGCTCAAGCGACAAAGCCGCGCCGAGCGTCAATCCCAGCCCCGCGGCCAGCAGCCCCACCAGTCCTGCTTCCGTCAGAACCATGCGGCGGACCTGCCCATCATCCGCGCCCAGATACCGGATTAGTCCGATTTCCCGGCGGCGATCCAATACTAATGCTAGCAGTGAGTTCGCGGTGCCGAGAATGGCGACGACGATGGCGATGGCTTCGAGGGTCCAGGTGACCGCAAAAGTGCGGTCGAAAACCTCCACGGCGGCCTGACGCAGAACGGCGTTGGGAGCGATGGAAACGGGGAAGGCGGCAAGTCGGGACTCGAGATTGTGGCGGACTTCGGCGGCGTTCACGCCTGGCTTTACGTAGATGGCGATGTTGGTGACGGACTGGTTCGGGAGGTATTGGCGGAGCGTGGACCAATCGGCGATGACGAAGCCGCGGTCGGAAGAGTAGTCGTAATAAATGCCGGCGACGCTGAGGTTGGCGATTTGGCTGCCGAGTGGGATATGGAGGATGTCGCCGGTTTGGACGTGGTGCTTGTTGGCGAAAGGTTCGGAGACGATGACGCGGGGTTGGTTGGGCAGGGTGCGCAGAATGGTGTCTGAGTCACCTGAGAGGAAGCGAAGAGTTCTCTTCCGGCGGACAATATCGCTGACGCCCGCGCCGAAGGTGGCCTGCTCGCCTTCGTAGCGGAAGGTGAAGGCGTGGAAGATGTCGACATCCTGCACGCCGGGAGTTTGGGCGATGAGGGCGGGGACTTCGGGGGCGACCGGGGGGAAGATGCCGGCGGTGGGTCGGCCTTCTGCGCGAAGGTAGAGATCGGCGCGGAGTTGATCTTCCAGCCAGACCTGGACGGTTTCGCGGAAACTGGCGACCATGATGCCTACGCTGATCATCATGGAAATTGCGGTGGCTAGGGCAGTGACCACGATCGAGGTTCGGGCAAGAGACGCCGCGAGACTGCGTCCGGCGATTAGTCCGGCGGCGCTCGGGATGCGGCTGAGCGGGGAACGCAGGAGCCGGATAGTGGCGCTGACGAAGGCTGGCGAAATCATGGCGGCGGCCATTACGGCGCAGAGGGTGGAGGCGTAGCCGAGGATGGGGCGTCCTCCGATGGGGCCGAACTGGCTGAGAATGATGGCGGCGATGGCAGCAAGGGCGGCGATGACGAGGTCGCGCCGGATGTGGAGGCGGGCTTCGTGCTCGCGGGCTTCGCGGCGCATGGCTTCGGCGGGGGCTACGCGGGCGGCTTCGCGGGCCGGGATCAGGGCGGAGGAGATGGCGACCGCAGTTCCGGTGGCGATGGCGGCGGTTGCTGATAGCCAGGAAACGGCGACGGAGCCCGGCGCGCTGGTGACGAAGATGGAGTTCACGGTATCGGAAATCATGCCGACGATGCCGGCGGCGAGAATGCGTCCGAGGGCGAGGCCAAGGATGGAACCGACGGCGCCGAGCATGGCGGCTTCGCCGAGGAAGATGGCGAGCACGCCGTTGGCGCTGACACCGAGTGCGCGCAGGATGCCGATTTCGGCGCGGCGGCGGACGACGCTGACGGCGATGGTGTTGTAGATAAGGAACGCGCCCACCAGGAGCGAGATGTAGCTGAGCACGCGGAGATTCCAGCGGAAGGCCCGGAGCATGCGTTGATTCTCTTCGCTCCGCGCGCCGGGTGTGGAAACGTCATAGGTGGCGGGGACAGTGGCGCGGATCTGTTGTTCGACTGTGGTGCCAGATTCGCCGGGTGCAATTGTGGGGCCGAGGGTGACCTCGATGCGGTCGATGACGCCGTAGGAATCGAGGAGTTGCTGGGCGGCGGCGATATCGACGGCGACCCAGGCCGTGCTTTGGCCGGCGACTATGGTCTGGACGCGGAATGGCTGGGTGCGCGCGCCGCCGCGCAGTGTGATCGTGTCGCCGGTATGCCAGTGGAATTCGCTGGCGGCATCGCTGGAGATAACTGCGGTGGTGGGGTCAAAGAGGGATTCGACGCCGTAGAGCGTCACGGTGTTTTGGGCTTCGACGGTCACAGGCTTTTCAATCACTGCGGCGAAGGTGGCGTTCAGGGGGAGCGCGGTGAGATTCGCCATGAGGCGTTCATCGACTCCGCCGTTAGCGGTGATTTCGTAATCCACCTTGCCGACGAGTGATGTCAGTGAAGATTGGAACGACCCGGTGGCTGCGTCGCCTGCCAGATCCACCGCGATTACGACTGCGACGCCCAGGGCGACCGAGAGGATGGTGAGGCCGCTGCGGAGCTTATCGCGCTTCAGGGGACGGAGGACGAATTGACGAATGAGGGTGAGGAGTTTCACGTCAGCTGCTCGATCCTGCCATCCCGCATTTGCACGCGCACGTCGGCAATGGCGGCGGCTTCGGCGCTGTGCGTGGCCATAACGACCGCCGCACCGAATTCGTCGGCAGCGCGGCGGATGAGGCGGAGGACGAGGTCGCCGCTGGTGGTATCGAGGTTTCCGGTCGGCTCGTCGGCGACCAGGATGGCTGGGTTGTGGACCAGCGCGCGGGCGATGGCGACTCGTTGCATCTGGCCGCCGGAAAGCTGGTAGGGCAGGGCATCGGCCTTCTCCGGCAGACCGACCCAATCGAGCCGTTCGCGGGCTGTGACACGGATGTTTTTGGCCCCGGCCAGCAGGAGGGGGAGTTCGATGTTTTCGAGCGCGGAGAGGGTGGGGAGCAACTGGAAGAACTGGAAGATGAAGCCGATTTTGTTGCGGCGGAGGCCGGTAAGGGCGGCATCGCCGAGGCGCGTGGTGACCAGGCCAGCGATCTCGACTTCGCCGGAAGTGGGGAAATCCATGGCGCCGCAGAGGTTCAGCAGCGTTGTTTTGCCGCAGCCGCTGCGACCTACCAGAGCGGTAATTTTGCCGGCGGGGAGTTCGAGCGAAACACCGCGCAGAGCCTCGACACCGCCGGGGTAAGTCTTGTGGACGTTGCGGACAGAGACGGCGGAGTGGGGGATTTTAAGATTTTCGTTTGAAAACAATTTACTTGCGCTCT
The DNA here is from genome assembly GCA_903825445.1 of uncultured Acidobacteriia bacterium. Taxonomy (GTDB): domain Bacteria; phylum Acidobacteriota; class Terriglobia; order Bryobacterales; family Bryobacteraceae; genus BOG-234. The sequence continues at coordinate 20,534 of CAIKAS010000091.1, read as the reverse complement.
GTTTTTAGTGTATTCTGGTGGTGCTCTGGTATAAATCCGCGCGTCATCGAGAAGAATGCTTGCCCCGCAGAACTCTCTTACACGCGACGACATGGAAACTCGCCGTCTGGCAGCCGCAGGTGAGCTGCTGAACGGTCTCACTCAATCGCAGGTGGCGCGCCGTTACGGCGTGAGCCGCACAACTGCCTCCCGCTGGCACAGATCCATTGTGGTGAAAGGTGTCGATGGCATGCGGAAACGCCGCGCCACCGGTCGCCCCAGCCGTCTGACGGCGGACCAGGTGGATGCCATTCGCATCATGTATGCGGAAGGAGCGCAGGCTCACGGCTTCTCCACCGACCGCTGGACCACGGGTAAACTGGCCACCGCTATCGAGAACCGCTTTGGTATCCGTTACGACCAGGACCATGTGGGTCGGCTGATGCATAAGCTGGGCCTGCGCGAGCGGCGGTTCAGCTATGCGCCGACGCCGGTGTATGTGATGGAAGCGCCGGTGGTGCAGGTTCCTGTGCATGCGTCCGTGATGCAGACGGGGATGGACGATGCGGCGGGGTTGTCTGCGGCCGTAGCGTAATTCTGGATCTCGACCTGGATAGAGTTTGATTAGTGGCGGTGCCGCTGCCCGAGTAGGCGGCGGCACCGGATATTATTTTGGAGTCTCGTTTATGCAACGCTCCGGGTTATTTGTGCTGCGATAATCAGGGCGGCAACTCTTCAGCGCGAGAGTTTGCGACGCAGGAACGAGGGAATGTCACGCGCGCCTTGCGTTACGGCAACGATCTCAACGGTCGACTTATGAGCGCGATAGACGATCAGGTAGGCACCCAGCGGGAAGAACAACACGGGATAGTCTGTGAGGTCCTCCCGCTTGTGGCCGATGCCCGGTGTCCGTCCGATGGACTCAAAAGCGTCGAACAGTTTACCTATTCATCGATCTGCGGCGTCGATGTTGTCCTGGGCAATATACTCCCAGATATCGTCCAAATCGAGTTGGCATCTTCGCCGAGAACATATGAGCTCACGCCCTGGATCTTCGGCGCTGATCAGCCTTAAGTCTGATCCGATCACGAGCTTCGGCGGGTTTGACGTGCCGTCCGCGATCGAGCGACTCCAGCCGCCGTTCAAGTTCGTGGTTGAATTCCGCAAGCCGAGCGGTCCGGTTCTGGTCGTGCTCTTCCAGCAGGCGCAGCGCTTCGCGAACCACTTCGCTGGCTGAAGTGTACCGGCCGGTTTCGACCTTGGCGCTGACAAAGTTCTCAAGCTCGGGGGTTAAGGAAACATTCACTGACGGGCGCTCCTGATCTCAACTGTACGTTCAATAGCATAAATTGTCAATCTTTGTCATTCGAGGAGTCCGGCCTCTGTAGCGGACTTGTGACGCGGTTGTCATCGCAGGTTCAAGATTGGCGACTACCATCGGGTTTCCGAATCAGGATCCCGAACCATGAAAAAACTCTTGCTGTTTCTTTTCACCGGACTCGCTGCCGTAGCTGGCGATCCAGGCCTTGCCGGTGGCCCATTTGTGGCTGCGGTCACATCGAAGACCGCCACCATTGTTTGGCTGGTTCGGTCTGGCGAAGTGTCGGTGAAAGCAGCCGACGACGACAAGAATCCGGCCACGGTTTCGCCTTCCATTCGTGTCGAAAAGACCACGCTGACCGGCTTGAAACCTAACACACGTTACGAATACAGCGTTCCGGGTTACAGCGACGCGAAAGGCTCCTTCAAGACGCCGCCTACTGGTGACACGCCTTTCGATTTCGTTTCCTACGGCGATAATCGAACGCGTCCGGACGTGCATCGCAAGGTGATTGCGGCGATCGTGAGCCACGGCGTTCCCGATATGGTGGTGCAGACGGGTGATCTGGTGGCTGATGGCTCTGACACGCTGCTGTGGACTACTTTCTTTGATATCGAAAAGAAACTGCTCAGCCAGACGGCGTTTTACCCGTCGCTCGGAAATCACGAGCATCACGCGCAGAATTTCTACGACTTCACGCAGACGGCCAAGCCGTACTATTCATTCGACTGGGGCAATGCACATTTTTCCGTCATCGATACCGATCTCGATAACGTCTCGCCAGTGGAAACCGTGCGTGCGGCGTTCTGGGCGGAGCAGGCTCGGTGGCTCGAAAACGATCTGCGCACGCATCAGCAGTCGCAGTTCCGGTTCGTGGCAGGACATCATCCGCCGTTTACAGCTGTCGCCAGCCGGCAGGGCGACAATCCGCACATGCGGGCACTGACGCCGTTGTTCGAGACATACCATGTGACTGCCGGATTATTCGGGCACGATCACAACTATCAGCATTACCTGCAGAACGGGATTCACTATCTAACGAGCGGCGGCGGGGGTGCTCCGCTATATGACGTGGATAAGCCGCCGGTTGGCATTACGCAGAAGGTGGTGAGTGTGGAGAACTGGGTCAGCGTGCATGTGGACGGGAAGACAGCGCATGTGCGCGTATTTTCCATCAACGGCGACGTGATCGACGAGTTCGACCTGCAGGGATGGGCGCTGCCGAAGCCGGTGGTAGCCACGGCTCCGGTCGTTGTAACGCAGAAGTAAAAAGGCTGGTTCTCAGCTCTGGCGCTGAAGATAGCCGGTGGCGAGCGTGCGGGCCCAGATTCCCGGGACCTGATGCTCATTTTTCAGGTGTGCGACTACGTCGTTGGACCTCTTCGACTCGGCGTCGAACTGGTTGAGGACTTCGGTCCAGTGGGCAATTGTCTTGCCGGTCATCTTCACTACCTGGTCGTCACTAACATCCCAATGGTCTGCTATCAAGTTATGTTTTCCTTGTCGAACCGGATTGACCGCGCCACTTAAGTGTCTCACCCCGGTTGTCTCACGTCCGGCCCAGTACCCGGAGCGGTTTTTGCGGGCCCGCGATATGATATCGTCGCGCGTATGAAGCTGGTCCTCTCATCCGCACTTGCATTGGGTTTTATCGCCTCCGTCGTAATCGCTCAGCAGCCCGCTCCGACGGCTCAAATTGGCCTGCCTGCGGCCCAGCAAGGCGGCAAGATCAAGACTATTCCACCGGCTGGAATTGCGGTGCCGGATGCCGATCAGAAGGCGCTGCGCGCGAGTCTTGCGCGTCTCAACACACGGCTGGATGCGATGAAGGGCAATCCGCGGCTGCCCGATATTCAGATTTTCACCAAAGCCGTCAGCTACGCGCTGGATGGCAACGAGTTTTTCACGGCTGAAGAGATTTTCAAGGCGAAGGAACTGCTGCGGATGGCGACGGAGCGCACGGACCAGCTTTCACATGGCGATGCGCCGTGGTTGAAGGCCAACGGTCTTGTGGTGCGCGGGTATGTTTCAAAGATCGATGGCAGCGTGCAGCCGTATGGCCTTGTGGTGCCGCCTTCGTACACGCCTGACCGGGCGCATAACTGGCGCGTGGACGCGTGGTTCCACGGACGCAGCGAAACGCTCAGCGAAGTCAATTTCCTGTGGGACCGCATGCGCAACCCGGGCGAATTTCAGCCGCGCGACACGATCGTGGTGCATCTCTACGGCCGCTACTGCAACGCCAGCACGTTCGCCGGTGAAGTGGATCTGTTTGAAGCGCTGGCCGACGTGAAGAAGACGTACCAGGTGGATGAGAACCGAGTCTTCGATCGTGGCTTCAGCATGGGTGGCGCGTCGGCGTGGCACATTGGGGCGCATTACGGAACGTACTTTGCGGCGGTGGCTCCGGGCGCGGGCTTCGTCGAGACGATGGAGTATTCCGGGCAGGCGCAGAAGGGCGTGAAGCTGACCTGGTTCGAAGACAAGCTGATGCATCTGACGACCGCTACCGATTACGCGGCGAATTTCTTCAACGTCCCCGTGATCGCATACAACGGGGATCAGGATCCGCAGGCGCAGGCGGCCGACATCATGGCGCGAAACATGGCTCCCGAAGGGCTGACGCTGGCTCGGGTGATTGGGGAAAAGATCGGCCACGCTTATACGCCGGCCGCGAAGGTGCAACTGGACTCCATGATGGACGCCATTGCGGTGAAGGGTCGCGACCAGTGGCCTCGCGAAGTGCGGTTCACTACGTGGACCCTGAAATACAACCGTATGCGGTGGGTGGTAGTGGATGGACTCGAAAAGCACTGGGACCGCGCGCGCGTCAATGCTGTGGTTGCGGATGACCACACGGTGCAGGCGACTACGTCGAACGTTGCGGCAGTCAGTTTTGAGATGGGCACGGGTGCCGGATTACTGAATCGCGGGGCGAAGGTTTCGGTGGTGATTGATGGCCAGACCGTTGCCGGACCCGCGCCGATGACGGACGGTTCCTGGATCGCACATTTACGGAAGACAGGCGCGAAGTGGGCGCTGGCGGACGACGATGCGGCCACACTGCGAAAGCGGCACGATTTGCAGGGACCGATCGACGATGCGTTCATGGATAGCTTTCTGATGGTGAATCCGACGGGTACGCCGATGAATGAGATGGTGGGCAACTGGGCGAAATCGGAAGAGGCCCACGCAATCAAACTGTGGCGGACCCAGATGCGTGGTGACGCGCCGGTGAAGGACGACAGTGCGGTGACCGATGCCGATATCGCGGCGAGCAATCTGATTCTTTGGGGCGATCCGAAGAGCAATAAGGTGCTGGCGCGGATTATCGACAAGCTGCCGGTGCAGTGGAGTGCGGAGGGCGTGGCGCTGGGTCCGCGGAAGTTTGCGGCGGGGACGAACGCGCTGGTGATGATTTACCCGAATCCGCTGAATCCGAAGAAGTATGTGGTGATCAACAGCGGCAATACTTTCCGCGAGTATGCGCAGTCGACGAATTCGTTCCAGGTGGCGTATTTGCCTGATTACGCGGTGGTGGAATTGACTACGCCACCGGATGCGCGATGGCCGGGGAAGATCGCGGCGGCGGGATTCTTTGGCGAGAAGTGGGAGTTGCAGGCGAACGACGGGCGGTAGGGGTGACGGTCAAGCCGTTCCGACTTTTGCGTACGGGCAGGAAACTACGACCACGTAACCATCCGGGTCTCGCATCCAGCATTCCCACTGGAAAGGGTCGCCCTGACCCTCGGGCGGATTGATGTGGCGCGGCATGACGATCTCGGCTTTCAATTCGGCGGCGCGACGGAGCACGGCATCGAAGTCGTCCACTTCGAACCAGAGCAGAACACCGTTGCCATAGGGCTTGCTGGATTTGTCGCCAATCGGGCCATGGTCGTGGTCGGATTCGAAACTGTGCAGTTGCAGGATGAGCAGGCCTTTGGAGACGAGGCGCTCATAGACAGGGCCGCCGTGGTCACTTTTACAACCGAGCAGACGCTGGTACCACCGGCTGCTGGCTTCCACGTCGGTGACGGCGATGAGAGGTTGAGGGCGCATCGGAATCAGATTAGCAGAGTGTGGAAGCAGCTGGCGACGATTTGCATGTGATATCGCCTGCGATGTTATATATTCGGAAGTGTGAGGATCGTGCTGGACACCGGAGTGGTTGTTACCGGCATGCGTAGTCCGGGTGGTGCATCCGCCGAACTGTTGCGGAGAATGCGGCGGCAGGAAATAACTGCGGTCGCAAGCGTCGCACAGGCGTTGGAATACGAGGCCGTTTGTCGAAGGCCGGAACACCGGACGGCGGCGGGCCTGACGTTGAGGGACGTGGATATTTTCGTCGATGCTGTGATCGCCATGATGGAACCGGTAAAAAGCCACTACCTGTGGCGCCCACAGTTGCGCGACCCCAACGACGAACTTGTTCTGGAGGCAGCAATTAACGGCCGCGCGCAGATGCTGGTCACTTTCAACAGGAAGGACTTTGAAGGTGCGGCGCGGTTCGGTATCGCGATAGTGAGTCCGGGCGATGCTTTGAGGAGACTGACCCAATGAAGACGATTAAGAAGCCCCGGGCGGTCGCGGTTTCGCGGCCAGCGAAGGCAAGGCCCTCCAAACCAGGGAAGGACACGAGTATTTACCCGCTGCGGCTGCCCCGTTCACTCAAGAACGAAGTCGCGCGGCTCAGTTCGCAGGATGGCACCAGTATCAATCAGTTTGTCGCCAATGCAGTGGCCGCCAAGGTTGCCGCCATGGAGACGGCGCACTTCTTTGAGGACAGGAAGGCGAGTGCGGATTTTCGTACCTTCGACCGGATTATGAAGCGCAACGGCGGCGCGCCCCCGCCGGCGGGCGATGAGTTGCCGGAATAGACGCCGCCCCACGGGCGGATCGCAGTTTCGCCTGCACATCCTTGCTTGAAAATTCGCCTATCCTGTATGACTGGGAGGCGTTCATGACGAGAACCTTGCCTTGCGTATACCTGCTACTCGTTTGCTCAGGCGCGGCGGTTTGCCAGACACCCGCGGTGAAGCCCAAGTTCGATTTTGCGGATGTCCATTTCAGCCCACGCGAACAATGGGTCCGGACTGTCGCGAACTGGACGGATGGCGACACGCTTGGCGGCGATCGTTATGACGTTCGCCGCGCGACTCTGCTTGATCTGATCCGAATTGCCTACAACGTGGATGCCAAACGGATCTTCGGCGGACCGACCTGGATCGATTACGACAGATATGAGATTGTCGCGAAGACGCGCCCCGGAACGCGGCAGGCGACGCTTCGGCTGATGCTCCAGGCGCTGCTCGACGAGCGGTTTCATTTAGTGGTGAAGGCGGATACGCAGCCTGTGGATGGGTTCCGGCTCTCCATTGGCAAGGGCGGGCAGAAGTTGAAACCCGCGGCGGACAGCGGCGATTCGCCGGGATGCCATGGCACGATGCGTCGTGACCCCGCGGGATCTTATACGGATTTCCAATGCCGCAATATGACGATGGAGGAATTCGCGATTTTTCTGAAAGGGCCGGCTTTGGCGCCAGTGGAAGACGGGACAGGACTCCATGAAGCGTGGGATATGGATTTCACGCTGAAGGTAGGGTCGCTCGCGAGCGTTCCGAACAACGGCGGTGTTCTTGACGCGATGGAAAAACTGGGGCTGAAGCTGGAACCGGCGAAAGTCCCGCAGCCTGTCCTGAATGTCGTCAGCGCGGAAGAGCAGCCTGCGGCGAATCTGCCGGGTACGACCGAAGCGCTGGCGCCGAGTGCCGCGCCCGAATTCGAAGTGGCGTCTGTGAAGCCGTGTGATCGGGAGAACTCGCATATCAGTTCGAGTGCCAGATGGGAACCAGGCGGGCGTGTGACGGCGACCTGCATGAGCGTGGGTATTTTGATCGCCGACGCGTGGAAGGTGGATTACGCTTCGTCATTGTTGGGCATGCCGAAATGGCGTGCGGATGAAGGACAGATCAGCATAGCAGCGAAGGCACCGGTCGGAATACCGCAGGATCGGGATACGCTCTATGCCCTGTTGCGCGCCTTGCTTACTGAGCGATATCGGATGGCAGTCCATTATGAAGAACGTCCTGCAGATGCCTACACGCTGTTGGCCACAAAACCGAAACTGACCAAGGCCGATCCTACGGGGCGAACGGGTTGCGAACGGCAGATACAACCAACGCCGGGTACGCCTCTGATCCAGTACCACCTCATTTGTCGGAACATGACCATGGCGCAGTTCGTCGAGCAGGTGCAGGCCAACGATCCGGGCACGAAGTATCCGGTGGCCGATGGCACGGGCATTACCGGGGCGTGGGATTTCACCCTCGATTACGATAGTTCCGGAACCGCGTTATTTCAGAACTGGAGCCAGCGGATGGCGGCTGCGGACGACGGAGCGTCCGATCCGATCAGAACCATCTCCTTCGCTGAAGCAATACAGAGGCAAATCGGGCTGAAGCTCGAACTGCAGAAGCGGCCTGAGAGGGTGCTGGTGATCGATCACATGGATTCAATGCCGACTGAGAACTGAACGCTCTGGCGGACGTGTCTGGCAACGATACACTGGCTTTTGTGTCCCAGCCACTGAGCCGCACTCCCTTAAATGACGTCCACCGGGCCGCCGGTGCGCGGATGGTCGATTTCGGAGGATGGGACATGCCCGTGCAGTACTCGGGCATTGTCGATGAGCACAGCGCTGTGCGAACAGGCGTCGGACTCTTCGACGTCAGCCATATGGGCGAGATTGAGATTCGTGGCCCAGAAGCGCTGCGGCTGGTGGAGCATGTTTCCACCAACGCGGCTTCGCGGCTGGCGATCGGGCAGGCGCATTATTCCGGGCTGCTCTATGAACATGGCGGATTTGTGGACGACATTCTGGTCCACAAGGTGGCGGACGATTCGTATTTCCTTTGCGTGAATGCGTCGAATCAGGAGAAAGACTTCGAGCACATCCGCGCGCATAACACGTTCGATTGCGAAGTGGAATTTGCGAGTCCAAAGTATGCGCAGATTGCCGTGCAGGGTCCAAAGGCGCTCCAGGTATTGGCCCGGCTCACGGATATAGACCTTGCCTCGATTCGCTATTACTGGTTTCGGGATGGAGTGGTTTCCGGTCTCGACGTTCGCGTGGCGCGTACGGGCTACACGGGCGAAGATGGCTTTGAGATCTATGTGACGCCCGGGGAAGCGGTGAATCTTTGGGGTCAACTGATAGAGGTTGGTGCGGATTTCGGCATCAAGCCGTGCGGACTGGGCGCGCGCAACACGCTGAGACTCGAAGCGGCGATGTCGCTCTACGGTCATGAAATCGGGGCCTCGATTACGCCGTTCGACGCCGGTCTGGGCTGGATCGTCAAGATGGACAAGGGCGATTTCGTAGGACGCGACGCCTTGCTGAAGCAGCGGGAAAAGGGCGTGACCCGGGCGCTGGCTGGCTTCGAGATGCGCGGCCGCGGCATCGGGCGCGACGGCTATGAAGTGGTGCTGGATGGGGCGGCGGCGGGCTGGGTGACCAGTGGGTCGCCCGCGCCGACTTTGAATAAGAATATCGGTTTGTGCTACCTGCCTGCGGACCGCGCGAAGGTGGGTGAGAAAATCGGGATTCTGATTCGGAATCAGGTGGTGGAGGCTGAGGTTGTGCCGACACCCTTCTATAAGAGGTCAAAATGACGTATCCACAGGATTATCGGTATACAAAAGAGCACGAGTGGGTAGCTCTGGCAGACGGCATTGCCACTATCGGGATCACGTATCATGCCCAGCATGAATTGGGCGACATCGTTTATGTGGACCTCCCGAAGGTGGGTACGACGGTGGAGGCGGGGAAGACCCTGGGTTCGGTGGAGTCGGTGAAGGCGGTTTCCGATATCTATGCGCCGATTTCCGGCGAAGTTATTGAAGACAACGCGATTCTTGCGGCGCATCCGGAAAAGCTCAACGAAGATCCGCATGGTGTGGCGTGGCTGGTCAAGGTGAAGGTATCCGACGCCGGTGAATTTTTGAAGCTAATGGCGGCTTCCGAGTATCACACTTATGTGGGGGCGGAAAGCTAAGTTTGCGATATCTTCCGAAGTCTGACATTGAACGGCAGGAAATGCTTGCGGCTTGCGGCATTTCATCGGCCGAAGAGTTATTTGAGCAGGTACCAGCAAGCGCGCGAATTGACCATGCGCTGAACATTCCGGCGGGTCTTTCGGAATACGAGATTGCGGATGCTTTCAAGGCACTGGGCGCGAAGAATGCCGCCGGGTACGCCAGTTTTCTCGGCGCGGGCGTCTATAACCACTATCGGCCGGTTGTGGTGGATACGATCGTTTCGCGCGGCGAGTTTCTGACTTCATACACGCCTTACCAATCCGAGATTTCGCAAGGCACACTGACGACGATCTTCGAATTTCAGACAATGATCTGCCAGTTGACGGGCATGGATGTGGCGAATGCGTCGATGTATGACGGGTCGACCGCGGTGCCGGAAGCTGCGATGATGGCCGTTCGCGTGACTAAGCGGCATCGGATATTGGTGGCGCGGTCGGTGCATCCGGAGTATCGCGATGTGCTGCGGACTTACGCGAAGAATCAGGGCCTGCCGGTGGAGGAATTCGGTTACGACGCCGAGACTGGTTGCGCGGATCTGGTGGATCTGGACGCGAAGCTGGCCGATCGCTCGAATGGCGAAACGGCCTGCGTCATTATGCAGTCGCCGAACTTCTTCGGCATTGTGGAAGATACGAATGCGATCGCGGAACGGGCACACGCGCACGGGGCGCTGCTGGCGTTCACGTTTGCGGAGGCTGTGTCGCTGGGCTTGCTGGAACCGCCTCGCGCGGCCGATATTGTGGCGGGCGAGCTTCAATCTTTTGCGATTTCTCCGAGTTATGGCGGGCCGTTCGCGGGGATCATGGCGGCGAAGGAAAAGTTCATCCGGCAGTTGCCCGGGCGCCTGGTGGGCGAGACCAAAGATACCAACGGCAATCGAGCATTTTGCCTGACGCTGGCGACGCGCGAACAGCATATTCGGCGCGAGAAGGCGACGTCGAATATTTGTACGAATCAGGCGCTGATTGCGTTGATGGCAACGGTTTACATGGAGTTGTACGGGAAGCAGGGGCTGCGGGAACTGGCGACGCAGAATTTGGCGAAAGCGCGGTATCTGGCGTCAAAGCTGAAGCCCAGATTCAGCGGACCTTCCTTCAACGAATTCGTGGCGGTTGGCGCGGATCCGGATGGCATTAACAAGAAGCTGTTGGAACGGAAGATCATCGGCGGGTTGCCGCTCGGGAAATACTATCCGGAGTTGAGCGGCACCATGCTGCTCTGCGCTACGGAAATGACGAAGCGTGCCGATATGGACACGCTGGCGGAGGTATTCAACTCGTGATCCCGACCAAAGTTCGCAGTCATCTGGTGCAGAACGAAGACCTGATCTTCGAGCAGAGTTCTCCGGGCAAGAAGGGTTATCAACTGCCGCCGCTGGACGTGCCGGAAGTGGATCCGGTTACCGCTCTGGGCGTTGCCAACGTTCGCGCGACTATAGAGGATTTTCCGGAAGTCAGTGAAGTGGAAGTGATTCGCCATTTCACGCGGCTGTCTACGTGGAACTACGCGATCGACCTCGGCATGTATCCGCTCGGCTCCTGCACGATGAAGTACAATCCGCGCATCAACGAAGCGGTGGCGAGGATCGAAGGACTGGCATGGGCGCATCCGTATCAGCCGGAATCGCTTTCGCAGGGCGTGATGGAAGTGACGGCACGGCTTGAAGACGCGCTGCTGGAAATCACGGGACTTGATGCAATTACGCTTCAGCCCGCCGCCGGAGCGCATGGCGAACTGACGGGAATTCTGCTGGTGCGGGCACTTCTGGAAGCTCAGGGCAATCCGCGCAAGCGCATCCTGACGCCAGATTCCGCGCACGGCACCAATCCGGCCACGGCCGGGATTGCCGGGTACGAAGTACAGAACATTCGCTCCAACGATCAGGGCATGATCGATCTGGAAGAGCTCGCGCGTGCCGTCGACTCCGACGTGGCCGCGCTCATGGTGACGAATCCGAATACGCTTGGCGTGTTTGAAGAGAACATCATGAAGGCGGCTGACATTCTTCACGCGAAGGGCGCCATGGTTTATATGGACGGCGCAAATATGAACGCGCTGGTGGGCATCGCGCGGCCGGGCGATTTTGGCATCGACGTGATGCACCTAAATCTGCACAAGACGTTTTCGACTCCGCATGGCGGGGGCGGGCCGGGCAGCGGTCCTGTGGCTGTGAAGAAGCATTTAGAGCCGTTTCTGCCGGTACCTCGGCTGCGGCGTGTGGGCGATTCGCTTACCTGGGATTATGACCGCCCTCAGTCGATCGGCAAGGTCCGGGCGTTCTACGGGAACTTCGGCGTGCTGGTGCGGGCGCTGGCTTACATCTACGCGCATGGCGGACCGGGCCTGCGCAATGCGACGGTGGACGCGGTCCTGAATGCGAATTACCTGCGGCACAAGCTGCGACCGTATTTCGATCTGCCTTACGATCGCCCGAATATGCACGAGGTGGTGTTCAGCGACGATCGGCAATCGGCTAAGGGCGTGCGAACGGGTGATATGGCGAAGCGGCTGATCGATTACGGGTTCCATCCGTATACGGTGAGCTTCCCGCTGATTGTGCATGGCGCGCTGATGATCGAGCCTACTGAGACTGAGAGCAAGCGGGAACTGGATCAATTTGTGGAGGCGATGATCGCGATTGCCAGTGAAGTGGATACGGAACCGGAGACGGTGCTGAAGGCTCCGCACATGACGCGGACGACTAAGGTGGATGAGGTTACCGCGGCGCGGAAGCCGATTATTCGGTGGCGGCCGGCGTAGTTGACCGTTTCACGCAGATGACGCAGAGTTCTCGCAGATGGACGCAGAGAACCTCCTGACCTGGTGTAGCCGAACCAAACAGAGCCCGAAAACATATATCCTGCCAGGAAACGTGATGATTCTATCGGATAGGCACTGATGGCTGGTTTCCGCGTGCTTTGCATCACGCCAACTGGTCGAGGTCGACCTGTAGTGTCGCGGCGAGCTTCTTCAAAGTTGTGATTCCGCCGATCTCGTGTCCGGATGCTTTCGCCAGAGCGAGCTGAGTGAGTCCGCGATATTCGCGCCAGACTTTGACGGTGCTTTCACCGGTCAGGCGTCGATTCACCAATTCGAGCGGTATTAGCTCGTCGTCGCCGCGCGCGAGATGAGCCTTCACCGTGTCACAGGCTCGGACATCGGCGAGCAGCCCTGCCTGATTGATGAATTTAGTCGACGCGTCCTAACTTTACCAGATTACAGGTTCCCCGGGTTTCAATTCCCACACCCGCGTATCCGGCGTGAGTTGCTGCAACTGCTCCGGTCGGCCAATCAACGGCGGGAACGTGCCGAAATGCATCGGAATGACCGTCGGGACTTTCAACAACCGACAGGCCACCGCCGCCTCACGCGGACCCATGGTGAACAAATCTCCAATCGGAAGGAACGCCAGGTCGGGTCGGTACAGTTCCGCGATGAGAGCCATATCGCTGAACACGTTGGTATCGCCTGCGAAGTAGATGCTGCGGCCGTCGTCAAACTTCAGCACGTAGCCCGCTGCTTCGCCGCCGTAGATGATGCTGCCGTCGTTCTCCGTGATGCCACAGCTGTGGACGGCGTGCGTCATCGTAATCGTCACGGAACCGATCTTCTGCGAGCCGCCTTTGTTCATCGGGCTGCAATGGCAGACGGCTTTCGTTTCCAGCCAGTGACACGTCTCGTAGATGCCGACTACTTTCGGCAGCCAGCGCTTCGCCAGGCCGACAGCGTCGTGAATATGGTCGAAGTGGCCGTGCGAAACGAGGATCGTGGTGCTGGGTTTTAGCTCATATCCGGCCGGAAAGGCGGGGTTGCCATGAACCCAGGGATCTAAAAGAAGCGTCTCACCTCCGGGGAGAGCGAGCTGAACAGTACCGTGACCAAGCCAGGTTATTTCCATGTCGAAATTATGTCATGCGGCTTCGCATTTACTGCGCGCCAAAAGCGCGGAGCAGGGCAGCGGCTTTGAGTTGGGTCTCGTCCCACTCGGCTTGTGGATTAGATTGTGCAAGAATAGCGCCGCCGGTGCCTATACTGACATGGCCGCGATGAAACACTGCCGTGCGGATCACGATGTTGAGATCTGCGGAGCCATCGAAGCCGAGATAGCCAATGCTGCCTGAATAAATTCCGCGGGCCGTTGGCTCCAGGCGGTCGAGCAGTTCCATGGCGCGGAGCTTCGGAGCCCCTGTCATGGACCCGCCGGGAAACGTGGCGCGCAGGCAATCGACGGCCGTTGCGCCCGGCCGTAGCTGTGCCGTGACGGTGCTGACGAGTTGGTGCATAGTCGCATAGGTCTCCACCTCCATCAGTGCCGGCACGGTGACGGAACCGGGGAGAGCGACCCGTCCAAGATCGTTACGAACCAGATCGGTGATCATGAGGTTCTCTGCCCGGAAATGCGGGTTGGTGGCGAGGTCTTGGCGAAGCCGGTCGTCCTCAATCGGGTCCGGGTTGCGAGGGGCGGTGCCTTTGATGGGGCGGGATTCGACACGTCCGTTTGGGTCGATGCGGAGGAAGCACTCGGGGGAGGAACAGGCGATTTCCAGATCGCCGAAGCGCAGATAGGCGGAGTAGGGGGCCGGGTTGAGCTGCCGCAGCATTTCGTAGTAATCGAGCGCGGTGAGGGTGGTTTCGAAGTCGAGTTGGTTAGTGAGGCAGAGTTCGTAAGCTTCGCCATCGCGCATGTGTGCAATGCACTGTTCGATGCGGTCGAGGTATTCGGAACGGGAGAGGCGCGGCCTGGGGGAGGCAGACGAATGCGTCGGTGACACGACGTTTTCGTGGCTGCTCTCCATGTGGTTCACGTCGTCTACGCGCATGAGTAACGCATCTGGGTAGGGGGAATCGTGCGTAGCCGGAGAGCCGCAATCGGCGCGGAGTTCGTAACCGAAGTAACCGACATAACCGCCGGGGAAGGGTTTCCCGGATGCGACGCGGTTGGTCCGCAGCGCTTCGTCGAGATAGTCGAAAATCGACTGCGAGCGAACTTCCGTGCGGTCATTGCGGTGGATGGTCAGTTCCTTCTTTGCGGCACGGTACGACACGATCTCGCTGGATGCGCCCATGAATGATCGGTGATCGCGTTCGGTGACCAGTGAACTATCGAGCCAGAAGGCGTTGGGTTGGTCGGTGAAGTGTTTACGGAAATGATGAGCAGCAGATCGCGCTTGGGAAGGCCGCCTGGAAAGGCGGCTGCGGGCAGGAATGCCCGCCCTCCCGGATTCGCGCAGGAAGTTTCGCATCAACGCGGAGCCGTGTTCGGAAAGGATCGATTCCGGATGGAACTGTACTCCCCATATCGGGCGAGTAACGTGGCGGACTGCCATGACAGCCCGGTCTTCGGTCCAGGCGATCTTTCTCAGTTCGGCTGGCAAAGGCTCAGCAACTGTGAAGGAGTGATAGCGAACGGCATTGAATTTTCCGGGAATACCCGCGAGGAGTTCGTCCGTGAAATCATGTTCGATTTCGCTCACTTGCCCGTGCGCTGGTTCGCCCCGGACAACCTCGCCGCCAAAGGCCAATGCAATCCCCTGATGGCCGAGGCAGACGCCGAGCACCGGGACCTGCGTGTTGAGAATCACGTCGGCCGAGACGCCAAAATCGCGTGGATTCTCCGCGTGTCCGGGACCCGGAGAAATCACGATGGCGTCGAAATGCTGTTCATCAATCTGCGCCCATGTCGACGCATCATTGCGAAGCACCGTCGGCATCTCACCCGTGATGGAGGCCACCAGATGTGCCAGGTTGTAGGTGAACGAGTCGTAGTTATCTACGATGAGAACGCGGCGCACGCTTACTGCAGATACGCCACGAGTCTTGTGCTGCTCGGCCCCAGGTGGATATGCGCGCCTGTCGCCTTATGGGCGATGGCGGCACGGAAGGCAAAGTAGGGGATCCGATTTCTTTCCAGATAGCGCAGCAGCCAGGCACCCTCAGGCTGATCCGGACTCAGGGCGATATCGATGCGCCCGGTGTGATTGAAGCCCATTGCGCGATGAACCGCAGTTTGGCCATCGGCACTGACGGGAATGGGGCGATGGAATGCCGCGAGGAAAGCGGCGGAGATCTTATCGAAGTCAGCGCGGGTGAAGGTGCCGCTGCCGTCGTACCGTGTGTAGAGCTGGCCGTTCATTTCCGGATGCGACTCCGCGTCGTTTTCGGCGTCGGCGAGTGCTTTCTGCAGCCGGACGGATTCCGCGATCTCCTGCACAAGCCGGGCGCGCTCCATCGCGAGATCGTAATCCAGCTTGGCGCTCATCACGTCGGCACCGCTCGCTTCGGCCTCGGCGCGTGAAATTGCACCGGAGGCCATAAGTTTCTGCGCCTGAATGACCTGCTTCTGGCGACGCAGCAGCATACGTTCGGCGACTGCGACCATTTGGTCGGCCTGCTCCGGCGTCAGATCGCTGTTGTACGCGCTAAAACGCAGAATCGACATATCGAGCGCGTTCTGCAAATCGTCCTGCGCTTTAGTCAGGTTGTTGAGCGGGAGGGCACCCTGGCGAACCAGGGCCTGGATGCGATCGAGATTCTGTTTGGCTCGGACCACGCCGGGATCGGCGAGATCGGGCTGTACCTCACCCGGTGAAGGGGCGGTGGTGGAAGCGGGCGCCGAACTGGCGATGTCAGTCCCCGCGAAAGCAGGCGCGACCGGTGGGGCCGATGGCGCGGGGACAGGGGCAGTTTGGGCCAGGCAGACTGCCGCAAGGAACGCAGTTAGCGATAAGAAACGGAAAAGCACGTGTATTCCTATAGTACGATAGCGGTCGGAGGCGTATTCTGGCGCAAACTCAATCGGCAACGAAGAAGTCCGTGAAAAAGGCGACGGTGAAGAAGGTCGCGGCTGCGAAACCGGCGGTCAAAAAAGCGGCGGCAAAGAAGCTGATCGAACCAACGTGGCTGACAGCTGTGCGCGCGGCGGAGGACAAGAAAGCGCTGGATATCAAGGTTTTAGACCTGACAGGTGTTTCATCGTTTACCGACTATTTCGTGATCTGCACCGGGTCGAGCGCCAAGCAGAATCAGGCGATCAGCGACGAAATCGCTTTCCGGATGAAGAAGCGCGGCGAGTTGCCTCTCAGTGTGGAAGGTTACGGCCAGGCAGAATGGGTTCTGACCGATTACGGCGACGTGGTAATTCACGCGCTGACGCCCAAAGCGCGGGCGTATTACGACCTTGAACGCCTTTGGCGGGAAGGCAAGCCCCTGGCGATACCGGACGAAGCGCCAGTGAAAAAGCCAAGGGCAAAGAAGGCCGTGGCATCACCCGAGGTGTCGGAGGCTGCGGAAACCGGCGAGTCCGACTCCAACTAGTTAGCTTGAAGATTTTCCTTTACTACATCGGGAAGGCGAAAGACGCGCACGCCAACGCCATGGCGGCAGACTACATCAAGCGGGCGGGGCATTACGCGGCGTCCGTGATGTCGGAAATTCGGCCAGAGCGTTTTGACTTGTGGGAGAGGCATCCCACGGCGAAAAAGATTCTGTTGGACCCGGCAGGTAAGCCACTTGATTCCAACCAGTTTGCCGGGCTGGTGGAAAAGGCCGAAATGCAGGGACACGATCTGGTCTTTCTGATAGGCGGGCACGCGGGTTTGCCGGACGCCTGGAAGAAACGTGCCGATTTGCTGGTTTCGCTCTCCTCTATGACCATGCCTCACGAACTGGCGCGCGCCGTGTTGGCCGAGCAAATCTATCGGGCGTTTACAATATTGCGTGGGCACCCATATCCTCGTTGATAGACGGTTGATAGCCCGATTGAGAGACGATAAGAACCCTGTTGAAGACGCCGACTACCCTCATTTTATGTCCTGGTTTAAGCGAGATTCCGATTCCAAAACGCAGGCCGATGCCTCCGAGCGCACCGTACGCACAGAGGGCCTGTGGCTGAAGTGCGACGGCTGCCGCGAAATCATCTGGAAGAAAGATCTGGAGCAGACCATGCAGGTCTGCGGCAAATGCGGACATCACTTCCGTTTGGGCGCGCGCGCCCGGCTGGCGATGCTGTTCGATCACGGCGAATACACGGAGCACGACGCGCTGCTGACTTCATCCGATCCGCTGCAGTTCGTGGATCAGAAGCCGTACCATCAGCGATTGAAAGCGATGCAGGCTGCGACGTCGCTTTCTGACGCGCTGATCGCCGGTGAAGGCAAACTCGATGGCAGACACGTGCACATCTGCGCCATGGAGCCGAAGTTCATCGGCGGCAGTATGGGCGCTGTGGTGGGAGAGAAGATCACGCGCTCCATTGAGCGGGCGATGCAGGACAGCGGGCCGGTGATTGTGGTTTCGGCCTCGGGTGGAGCGCGGATGCAGGAAGGCGCTGTTAGTCTGATGCAAATGGCCAAGATTTCGGCGGCACTGATGCGCCTGGACGAGGCGCGCATTCCTTACATCAGTGTTTTGACTGATCCGACCACGGGCGGTGTCACTGCCAGCTTCGCGATGCTGGGTGATTTCAACATCGCGGAACCTGGAGCGCTTATCGGTTTCGCCGGGCCGCGCGTCATTGAGCAGACGATCCGGCAGAAACTGCCCGATGGTTTCCAGCGCAGCGAGTTTCTGGTGAAGCACGGCATGCTGGACGCTGTAGTACCGCGCGCGGGCATGAAGGCGTGGATTGCGACGGCGCTCGATCTGCTGGTGGGCAGTCGTAAACCCGCCGCTGCATGAAATACGCGGACACCGTCCGGTTTCTTTACTCGCTTGGCCATGAGCTGAAGGTCGTGAAGTGGGACCTGGAGCGCATGCGGATCCTGTTGACCGCGCTCGGCGAGCCCCATTTGCGAGGGACACGCTTTGTTCACGTGGCAGGCACGAACGGCAAAGGCTCCACATGCGCGATGATCGAATCTTCGCTGCGCCTGGCCGGTTTTCGAACCGGTTTTTATTCGTCGCCACATCTGGTCGATCCGCGGGAGCGCATCGTTTTCGATGGGCGGCCAATCTCCGAGGATGCCTGGGTGCAAGCATTTCTGGCAGTTCGTGCGGCCATTGAGCGCCTCCTGGCGGACGAAGCGATTGACGGGCATCCCAGTTTCTTTGAAACCGTGACGGCGATGGCATTTGTGGCCTTCGCTCAGGCGCAGGTTGAGATTACAGTGCTGGAGACGGGACTGGGCGGGCGTTTGGACGCTACCAACGTAGTCAACCCGGAGGTTGCTGTCATCACGCCGATCGATTTCGACCACGAGGCATTCCTGGGCTCGTCCATTGAATCGATTGCGGCGGAGAAGGCGGGAATTCTCAAGGCAGGGCGACCGGCGGTGTTCGCGGCGCAGCGCCCCGATGCTCTTCGTGTACTGGAGAACCGGGCGCTGGAACTGGATATCCCGGTGGCGCAGTCGTCAGCATGGCGGGTGGAAAACCTGGTCCAGGACCGCTACGGCAGCCGGTTTACGCTGGTGAGCGACGAGGCCATTCCCGTCGAGTGCCCGCTGCCTGGGGCGCACCAGATTGAGAATACCCGCACGGCGGTAGCAACGCTGCGGCTGCTGGACGTGCCAGCGGCGGCGATTCGGGCAGGACTGGCTGCGGTTCGCTGGCCGGGGCGCCTGGAGCGCGTTCAGGTGAACCCCGACATCATTCTGGATGGCGCGCACAACCCGGCCGGAGCGCGGGCTTTGGCGGATTACATCCGCGAGTTTTATGCTGGTGAACCGGTGAGGATCGTATTCGGCGCGATGCGCGATAAAGCAGTCGAAGAAGTCACGAACACGCTGTTTCCGCTGGCTGCCGAGATCATTTTGACGGCGCCCGATCAGCCACGCGCGTTGAATCCACAAGCTCTCGCCGAACTGGCGACGCAGGGTGGAGCGACGGTCAGAGTTGCGGATTCCGTGCACGAGGCGCTAGCGTTGAGTGCGGTGACGCCGATGACCACTTTCGTGACCGGGTCATTATTCATGGTGGGAGAAACACGAGCTTGTCTGGCTGGCAAGAATTCGTCGCAGCCGGGTATTAAGCTGTAGCAGCTTCGGTTTTCCGGGATTTGCGCCTGAGAAGTGCAATACAAGCCAGCGCGGAAACAGCGAGCGCGCCAACCGCGATCCAGCGCACAGGCACTTCCACCGGTCCACGCGGATCGGCGGCCTGCATGAGATCTTCGGGTGTTCGGGCGCGATAGCGTATGAGTTCTTCGCGCAGGCTGATTTCACCTTGTTCCATCGCCCAGCGGTGATTCGCTTCGAAGACGGGCTGCATCACGGGCGTGAGATATCGAAGCAGGGGTTTACCAACTTCCAGGTTCCAGTCGTACTGAATATCGACGAACTCGCCGTCCTGCGTAAACGTCCAGACGCCTTTGCCGTTGAAATCGCCGGAGGCTTCAATTGCGATTCGGCGAGGCGATTCGGCTGCCGTCGTCGTTGCTTCCCAGCGAAGTGTATATGGCAGCCAGCCCTTTGTATGCAGCCGGACCCGGCGGCCCACTCCCCCGCGCCCCCCAGGAGCGATTTCCCTCACATTCAGGTAAACGGCAGGCCACCAGCGGGGATACTCGAGCGGCTGGCTGACGATGTCATACACCTCTTCCGCACGCGCCTTTACGCGCCAGCGGCTTACGAGATGGTAGGTATTCGTCATGCGCGATGCCTCAGCCAATAGTTCTACATTAGCGCAAACATCGGGAGATTTCTCGCCGGATGGCACTGTTTTTTCGATTTATGTCGTTTTTTTACGCACCTTTCACAGGCCGAGGCTGGTCGCACGCGCACCGCGCGCGATTCTACACTCGGGCGCACCGCGCGCGATTCTACAATAGAAGTGGAGAGAAGTTCTGCACTCACACCATCACGAAGGCAAGTCCGGCCGCGTCCTGATCTGGTCGCTGATCGCCACGAGCGCATTTGTTGCGATCGAGGCGATCGTCGGTCTGCGCGCGCACAGCCTCGCTTTGCTTTCCGATGCGGGACACAATGCGACCGATGCGCTTGCCCTGTTGCTGGCCTGGTTCGCCGTGTTCATGCAGCGGCGACCGGCGGACGAGTCGCGAACCTTCGGCTACCAACGCGCCGGAGTACTGGCGGCGTTTATTAATGCGATTACTCTGGCGCTTTTATCCTGTTGGATTCTCTACGAAAGCTGGATTCGTTTCCTGCATCCCGTTGCGGTGGACGATCGCGCCATGCTTTGG
>CAIKAS010000090.1 GCA_903825445.1 uncultured Acidobacteriia bacterium | reverse complement strand
TGTCGCTTGTCTTCATCCGCTCCACTACCTGCTTCTTGAACTCCCGGCTATGTCGCTGCCACTTTCCCATCTCTTCCCTCTCCTTTCGACGGAAAGTGCGTTCATTCGCTGTGTCTCAGTTTACGGGTTCACTCCATAAGACGGGGCCGGTTCCGTTTGGCGTTTGTGACGATGGGACAGTACTTGGCGGCGCTTCCAGGAAGGCGCTGTTAGCTGCTCGCAGGTGGCCGCTTGACGAGGCGGCTATGCGGGAGAAGGCCGGAGCGGCGGAAGCCGGTCTGGGCGTGGATGACGACAAGTACGATTCGAATGAGCTTTCCCAGGTGGGATGGGGTGTGATTTTCGCGCCGGGGCTTGATCAAAAGATAAAGGATGCGCTCGATCCTTTGATCAAGAAGCGGAAGAAAGATGTTGGGGACGACGATCTGTTTAAAGTCTTCGACGATTTTGAGCCCGGTGATACGGCGGCGAAATGGCTGGTGAGGAATGGCGCGGATATCGGTACGTCTGTCGTGGAACCGCTGGATGGTGTGCCTTATTACATCCTGATTGTTGCTCCTCCGACGGCGATTTCTTTCGAGTTTCAATACGAGCTGGATCTGAACTGGGCGGTGGGACGGATCTGGTTCAGAACCGCCGACGAGTTTCGGCAGTATGCCGACTCCGTCGTGCAATACGAAGAGGCGCAGGCGCCGCCGACATCGCGGCAAGTGGTTTTCTTTGCGCCTGAAAACGAAAACGACCTGGCGACGTATCTGCTGAACAAGAACTTAGCGCCTCCGCTGCTGGATGGCACAACACTGCCGAATGGGCGTGTGAAAGATGCACCGCTTGGCGAAGTACACCACTTCAAGCCCACGCGGTTGCTGGGCGATTACGCAACGACCGATGCGCTGGATGACGTTTTGCGGGGGAAGCTGAAGGATGGCACGCCGGCGCTGCTCTTCACCGGCTCCCATGGCAAGTCCAGTTCCATCAGCGACCCTGAGATGGAGAATATTCGCGGGGCGCTCATCTGCGCAGGCTGGGCCAGAGGAGGGGATCCTCCGACGCCCGATGAGCTTTACACCGAACAGGACCTGAAGGCGGACGCCAAAGTACATGGAATGATCCACTTCATGTTTGCGTGTTATGGCGTTGGCTGGCCGCAGTTCGATACTTACGGAAGTCAAGAACACAATCTGATCAAGAACTACGTGCGCATGAGCGGGGGAGCGGTGGAGATTTCACCAGCCCCGATGGTGGCGCGGTTGCCGCAAAAGCTGCTGTGCCATCCACAGGGCGGGGCGCTGGCGGTACTGGGGCACATTGACATGGCCTGGGCGTATTCGTTCCAATCCGGCAACAAGAGCCAGCCTGGCGATTATCGGATCATCCTGAACAGGCTGATGAAAGGCGACCGAATCGGGCGGGCGACGGACAGGCTCAACTCTCGTTGGGCGCAGCTTTCCTGCGACATCGCGGAAAAACTGTCCGATCTTCAGCAAGGTAAGAAACTGTCCGATGAGGAGATGCTCAACCTGGCGGACGGGTGGGTGATACGCGACGATGCCCGCAACTTCGTGGTTTTAGGCGATCCGGCGGTGAAAATCAGGCAGGACCGTTTGCCGGTTTTGGGCTAAAGTAGAAGACTACGGATGAGCGCCGCCACGTACTCCGATCTCGAACTTATTCTTGCCAAACGCGATACCACGACTTACACGGTCGGTTTCCGCTTTAACGCAGCCGGTGACGAGGCGGAACAACGCTCAGAGCGGATTTTCACGCTGGACGCGACGTCCGCTTTGCGCTGGGGGCCCGGGGCGTATGCGACCAATCTGGGCGCGGCCTTCTTTAATAACGATGTAAAAGGCGAGTTCAATCGCTACCGTTCGCTGGCCTTGGCAAAATCCGAAGACGCCGCGCTGAAGGTTCGGCTATCGATCGATTCCACGGCGCTGGAGCTACACGGCATCCGCTGGGAAGTGCTGCGCGATCCGGCGGTGGACGATCCGACGCAGGACGCTCCGCTGTTCAGCGGCGAAAAAACCATTGTTTCGCGGTTTCTGGCGAGCAGTTACGATTCGCAACCGATCCGGCTGCGGGCGCAGGCCGATCTGAGAGCGCTGGTGGTGGTGGCGAATCCAGAAGGGCTTGCGGGATGGGAACTGGAACCCGTTGCGGTAGACGATCAGGTCAGCGCGGCGAAAGATGCGATGGCGAGGAAGCCGGGGGTCGCAGGGATCACGGTGGATACGCTGGCGCCGGGCGGGGAAGTGAAGCTCGCCGACATCATCTCGAAATTGATGACGGGGACCGGGTACGACATCCTTTATCTGGTGTGCCACGGTATCCTGCTGGCGGACGACGGGCCGGTACTGCTGCTGGAAGATGGCAAGAAAACGAAGGGTTCGGATTTCATCACCCGCATTCGGGAACTGAACAACCGGCCGAGGCTGATCGTACTGGCGTCTTGCCAAAGCGCGGGTGTGAAGGCGGTGGGTCTCGCGGGCATTGGCCCTAAGCTGGCCGAGGCCGGGATCCCTGCCATCATCGCGATGCAGGGCACTATCACGATGGAGACCGCCCGCCAGTTCATGGGCACGTTCTTCAGCCAGCTGATGACGGATGGCCAGATCGACCGCGCGGTTTCGCTGGCGCGCGGAGCGGTGCGTGAGCGTCAGGATTACTGGAAACCGGTTCTGTTTATGCGCCTGCGCAACGGGCGTATTTGGTACAACCCCGGTTTCGCGGAAGAAGATCAGGAGGTGGCGTGGAAGGCCCTCTGCGATCACATTCAGACCGGGCAGTTTGTCCCGATCCTGGGGCCGGAACTCGGGGAGGAATATTTTGGCGGCTCGCATGAGCTGGCCACGCGAATCGCGGATGAGGAGAAGGTTCTGCTGGCGCCGCACGACCGCACCGACCTTGCCAGAGTTGCGCAGTTTGTGGCCACTGAGCAGGATTACCCGCACTCCGTTGCCGCGGTGACTCGTGAATATCTGGGCCAGGCTGGCGACCGGATGGCTGCGATGTATGGGGAGCAGGCAGCCGATGGAGATCTCTGGCAGCGAGTGATGATGCATTTCGAGGCTCACCCCGACGATCCGCATCGCATCGCCGCGAGTCTGCGCGCGCCGGTGTATCTCAACGCGAGTTACGGGCCGCTGCTTTGCATGGCGATCGATGCCGAGAGGAATAATCCAAATCCGTCACCGTACGAGGTAGTGGTGACTCAGTGGAGGAATTCGCCCCAGAAAGTTGCCGGTCCGCCACAGCCTGTCAATCCGACTCCGACGGCTGAGAACCCGTGGGATTATCATCCGTTCGGGATGGTGGACGATCCCGATTCGCTGGTGCTGACGGAAGACGATTTCTTCGACTACATGATCGCGGCGAAGGGTCTGAATCTTCTGCACAAGGGATTGACGGGACGCATTGCGCAAAGTTCGCTGCTTTTTCTCGGCTTCCGGCTTGACGACTGGAGGTTCCGCGTCCTTTTCCGGCTGATTCTTTCCACGGAAGGAGGATCGCAGCTTAGCAATTACGCTCATGTTGGTGTCCAGATCAATCCCGACGACACGAGCCTGGGGGATCCGAAGCAGGCACGGCGTCACCTGGAGAAATATTTCCGGGAGGCGAATCCGGCTACCTGCAGACTGTCTGTGTACTGGGGCTCATCGGGTGACTTCCTTCGGCAACTGAAAACACAACTGGCCGATTACCGGCAGAAGCAGCCGGTGCGCCCGCAGGTGAAGGCCGGCGGCTGGAAGACAGCGGCACAACGGGCGACCGCATGAGCATAGCTTCAGATAATGCAACGGAAGAACGAGAGCCGCTGAATCCCTTTGTTGGTCCGGGCTGGCTCGAAACAGGGCAGAAGATTTTCGGCCGCAACCGGGAGATTGAGGAGCTGTACTATCTTCTGTGCGCCGAGCGAATCGTGATGCTCTATTCGCCATCGGGCGCAGGCAAGTCGTCTCTGATTCGGGCGGGGCTTGTGCCTCGGTTGGACGCGGCGTTCGATGTGTGGGGGCCGGTGCGGGTGAATATGGCGCCTGGCGTGGGGCCGGAGAATCGCTATGTGCGCAGCGTCAAGCTGGAGATTGAAGCTACTATTCCCGAAGACTTTCGGCGCAAGGAAGCGGAGATTGCGAATCAAACGCTGCGGGAGTATTTCGCGGAGCGACCGAGGCGGGCCGACGCTCCGGGATCCACGGTTCTGATCATCGATCAGTTTGAGGAGTTGCTCACGTCGGATCCAGCCGATGCTCCGGCGAAGGAAGAATTCTTCCGCCAGTTGGGCGAACTGCTGGGAGACCGCAGCGTGTGGTTGCTGCTGGCGCTGCGGGAAGACTATCTTGCGCAGTTCGATCCTTATGCGCTCAAGGTGCCGACGCACCTGAAGAACCGCTACCGGCTGGATCTTTTGACACGCGCCCAGGCTACGGAGGCGATGGAAGAGACAGTCGGCGAAGGTTGGCCGAAGCGGGCGTTTGAGCCAACGGTGGATGCCCGAACGGCTGGCAAGGATAAACCAACGGTTGCAACGGATCTTGCCGCAGGGCTTTCGAAGATCAAGGTTCAGCAACTGGACGGGCATTTCGACGAAGCGGAAGGCGCATACGTGGAACCGCTGCATCTGCAGGTGGTTTGCCGCCGGCTCTGGAATAGTCTGTCGGCGGAACAACTACTTATTGGCGCGGAGAATATCCGGGTCATGGGGAGCGTAGAGGATGCGCTGGCGGAATACTATAGATTGTCGGTAGCGAAGATCGCCGGTGGCGACAGCTACATGGAACGGGCGATCCGCGATTGGGCCGGCAGTCTGGTTACACGCGACGGCGTGCGTCGTCAGGTGTTGCGCAATAAGGATTCGAGTGAGGGGCTCGACAACAAACTAATTGGCGCGCTGGTGGAGAACCACCTGGTACGGCCGGAGATCCGCGGTAATGCAACGTGGTATGAACTGACGCACGACAGACTTGCGGGCGCCGTCCTTGTGGACAACCGGGACTGGCGGGAAAACAATCTCAGTCACATGCAGCAGGAAGCCGACGAGTGGGCCCATGCGGGCAAGCGGCCGGAACAGTTGCTGGCAGGCGCCGATCTCAGGAAGGCCGTGCAATGGGCAAGCAAAAACGATGCCGCGCTCAACGCCAGCGATCGCGAGTTTCTGCGCCAGTCACTAGACGCGGAAACGGTGCGGTCGGGAAACCGTCTGCGATGGGCAATCTGGGCGATGCCGGTCGCGCTCTTGATCATCCTTGGCATGTGGATCAATGCCCGAACCAACCTGAAGTCGACGCGGGTGACGGAGATTGCGAGTGTCGCGCTCAGCAGTTCCGACGCGCCGGACACCGCTGCGCTGTTCGCGCTGGAAGCTCAGGCGACGGGCGCGGACCATCTGTTTCCCGGATGGCTGATCAAGGTGTTTGCCCGGCGCGCCAGGGGAAAGATAGAGGCCGACGTGCAGAGCGCGCTGTTCTCAGCAGCAGTGGAGCACGATCCCCATTATGTGAAAACGATTCAGGTCAACCACGCAGGCGACGTTCCGGCATGTCTCTCATTCGAGCGTGGCAAGCAGTATAAGACGCTATACGCTTTCGTTGTCCAGGATCGGCACCAGGATCCGTCAACGATCAAACCAGTTGAGGTGAATACCGAGGCTGGAACGATTGGAACCCGGCCATCAGATCAGGACATGGAGAGTTGTTCCGGCGACGGGGAAGACTTCGAAGGAGATCTTCCGCCAGGGTGGACATTGCACGGCTCGGAACTGGTTCATACGGTCGGTTCTCTCAGGAAGACGTTCACATTGCTCTCGTCAACGTCGCACTCACAGGTGGGATTCGTTTCGATTTCCCCGGACGAGAAGTACGCGGCGTTCACTCTGCACGGGCGAAATATGATAGCTGTCAGCCCGCTGGACTCACGGCCTCCGCAAGATAAGAACATATACCTTCAGATGCCTCCCGACTCGAAGCCGCAGGGGCTCCGCTTCAGTCCGGCGGCTCATATACTGGCTGCGGCAACTCAGGACAGCATTCTGCTGTGGGATTTGGTGGGCGCCACTGTCAGCCATCCGCCGGATCCGGCAGTCCTTGACGCCCATTCAAACTATATCGAGGATATCGTATTCTCCGGCAACGAGGAGACGATGTATTCAGCGGGCGACGACGGCCGCATTGTCGTTTGGAAAGCTTTTCTGCGAAGCCCGGAGAGCGCTACGGAAACAGCAAATGAGATTGTGGGGTTCGATTTCATTCCCGGAATTGCCCGCTTCGATTTGGCATTGGGGGAAGGGCACTACGCGGACACATTGCTCGTTCATCCGATTGGCAATACGAAACCCGGCAGCGACGCGATCACAAAGATCAAGCTGTTGTCGAGTGATATTGAAAACATGGCGGGGGCAGCGCCCGGCAAGGTTGTGGCGATCGCAAGACGCGTCAATGGGTCGTCGCCCGGGGAAAATGGCAACCGTACCAAACAAGGTCCCGCACAGCAGCCATGGTCGATTTGCACCGTCAACCTCCGGGGACCGGCGGTGCAGAATGCGTGCACGGACGTGGATGGCAAGCACCCCGATGACAAACCGGGGCAGGCAGAACGGAATTCGGACGGAGACGGGGAATGGGTTCAGGTGAGCGTCGATTCGGGCGGGCGATGGGCAATTATCGGCGACTCAGACGGCCGGCTGGAGTTGTGGGATGTGAACGGATTCGGGGCACCCAGCCACAGGGCGACCTACTCTCCCAGGGAACAGTCCGCGTTGTCCGGGCGGGTCACAGCGCTCGACGTCTCGGCGGACGGGAAGGAAGTTGTTGCCGGCTACCTCGACAATACGATCCAGTTTTTCAGCGTTTCCGGGGATCAGATTTCGCAACATGGCTCGCCCGTAGCGACGCCGAAGACTCCTGACGTTTTGCGGTTCAGGCCGGTAACGCCCTGGATCGCGATTCTGCAATCGGACCACAGCTTATGGTTTCGCGATTCCGTCACCGGCAAGGCGGTGGGAGGCCGGATGCCGCTCAATTTTCGTGGCGCCGAGCCCGCGGTGGAATTTAGTCAGGACGGCTCCGAATTGCAGATACTGGCTGAGGGAATTCGGGATGCTATACGGCTGGGACTGGATGCACAGACTGGTGACCTGAGTCGGCAGGCGTGCAAGAGTATTCCGACGAGATTTAAGCCATCGATTCTTCGCCTCCATTTGGCGAATGTCGGGGACGCGGGGTTTCAGCCAGACTGTTCACATTTTTTAGCCGCCGATTCACGCCGATAAGAAAAAACCCGGCCCCGACGCCAATTTGAGCGCTGAATGACGCACTATACTGGGTAGAGGTCGTTTTACATAATGAAGCACATTCAGTCAGTAGTTGGCATTGCCTTATTGGCGGCTTGCGGGGCGGTGGCGAGCAGCATCACTATTACTGTGGTGCCGACGCTGGCCCCAAATATGGACGGGTCGCCAAACTGGGACGCCTGGGTGGCTAACTCATTGACGGCGCTGGAGAATAACGAGTCGTCGGCGGGGACGCCCGGAACGCCGTCCTATTACCAGGCGGTGACGGGACCGGTGGCCGACAGCCAGACCATCGTCACGGATTTCAGTTCCTGGATGGGGCAGGCCGATCCGGCTGCGCCGTACGACGGTGAGTACGGCAACCGGTTGACGTTCGGGCTGGCGATTCTTGGGAATGGGACTCAGTTCAGCATTTCGCAGCTGGGGTTTGATGCAAGCAGCAACGATCCTAACGATGTGCTGGGGTTTGGCGGGGTTGCAGATGATTATGGTCCCGGGGGCTATGACTATAGCTCCGACTACGTGGGCGTGATTTTCGGGACGGACGGAAATCCGAATACTTATGTCACGGGTGGTCCGGACACACAATTGGTGGATGCGCTGTTCAGTCGCGGGTCCGGCAATTCGATGCCTGCATATTGCGCGGGTTGCGATCAGGCGGACGAGCAGGCGGCGATCGATGCGGCGGCGGAGTTGATTGCGCCGGTTTCGCAGTTTACGGGTACGTATTACCTGAGCAACAACGCCGATGAGAGCGGGACGTTTGCTTCGGGCAGCGGAACGTTCGACCTGGTGACGCCCGAGCCGGCAGCGTGGTTGATGATGCTGGGCGGCGGCGCTGTAGTGGGTTGGATGCGGCGACGGAAGGCCCAGTAGTATAGGGCTGTGCGGCGCGACGGTAAGGCTTTGAAACCGCGGTGTGTGAGGCGGCGTCGAGAGGTTGTGCGTTCACTTCTCGGGCTTGCGATAACTCTTACCGCGGTTTCGTCTTTTGCGGCGCAGGACGACGCCCGTGTTGTGCTTTC
>CAIKAS010000089.1 GCA_903825445.1 uncultured Acidobacteriia bacterium | reverse complement strand
TCCGCCGCACGTTGGGTGAGTTCGGCTGTGACTTCGGGGACTGGCTCCGCTACTGGTGCGGGCGTATTCGCGGAGGCGGCGTTCAGGTCGGTAGCTTGAAAAGCCGTGGCAGGCGTTGCCGGCGCGGTGTTCGCTTTCACTTTGGCTGGCGCTGGTTTGGATGGCGCGACGGCGACCGGCGTGGGCGCTGCGGCGGTGGTTTGTCCGGGCTCTGATGACGGAGTTACGGTCTGCATTTGATCGAGTGGCAGCATTTTGAGATCGAAGGATGGGCCGGGCAAGGCGCCGCCGGTAGTTACGTCCTGTGTGATCAGAGCGAAGCCTGGTTTTTCGACTTGCAGGGACCAAGTTCCGTCTGGGAGATCGGCGAACGAGAACATGCCCTGCCCGTCGGTTGCGGCCGTCTGCGTTTTGTCGTTCTGAGTGGCGGTGACAGTCGCACCCGGCAACGGAAAACCGCCGGACTTGACCTGACCGTGATATTCCGCCGCGACAAGTGCCGTAAGTGCAACAAGCGCCAGCGCAATGCGTCGTAGGAAGCTTTTGATTCGCATGGCTTGTTGAGACCCAGTGAAGACCGTTTGGAATCAGTTCTCCGACGGACGCTCTACGCGATCAATAACGATGTAGCCGTGGGGAGTTTTGGTGGATTCGAGCCTCAGGCCCAGTTGCTGCTCCAGTGCCGTGAAGATCGTAGGTCCTGGTGGGATGTCAGAAGACTCCGACGATCTTACCGGACGACCTGGTCCCGGTCGATCAGGCGTGCTGTCGTCCGGACTATATTCCAGCTGGATAACGAAAGTTCCCGCAATGCCCGTATCGTCGACGACATGGCGATCAAGAATCAGATCGCCAAGTACCTGTGAAAACCGGGAAAGTGATACGCCCCCTTGGACAAGGATCATATTTGGTCCGGCTGTTCCCCGTCCTGTCCACCCGCAACGCGGTTTTGCGCCGAGGACCGCTTTCATAGGGGCATCCGGAATACAATCCCCAGGTGCCATGGGTTTCAGTTTGAAGCCGCTCTTTGCGGCCGTTAAAGCATACGCAGGGATCGTTTCGACTTCGCGATGAGTCTGCAATCGAAATCGTTCTTCGAGCAGCCGTTGCAGCATGGGCCCTGACATTATTTCGTCGGCTGCTGTTTGGAAACCGGTCGTTCCGTTCGCCACAGCCGAATCAGTCGCGGCTTCGATCGTGTAACGTTCTGAATAGACCCATGCCGGTCCACCGCGGAGCCGCTTATCATCGAAAGGCCCCGCGGAATCGTTCGCGAGGGGATCGCCGCTGGATTTATAGGCGACGTTGATGAGATCCGATACCGTCATGCAGCCGATGTTGAGTCTTCCGGGTGAGGTATTCAGGGATCGGCCACCGCCTCCTCCCCGGCCTCCCGGCACAAGCGGAGCATCGGCAAAACTGCACGGTTTAATCGAGGCAACGTCAAAACCTGACACAGGAACGCGTGGCGATTGTGAGATGGGTGGCTTCACCGGCGCCGGCGTGACTGGCGGGGCTTGTACCGGCGAAGCACCTGGCTGCTGCAATTGCGCGACGACAACCGGTTGCGATGGAATGATGACCGCGGCGGCTTGATGAAACACGCGCGATGCCGGTGTAGTCAGCCCGACAACTGCGGCGATGCACATTACAGGAACGCCCATGAAGGCCAGCACTGTTCCCGGTCGCGACAGCCTGCGCAAGTTCCCGTCTGCGAGTTCGAATACCTGATCGATGCGTTGGCCCATTCCGGAGCGCGACGCTATCGCGAGTCCCGGCACCGCTGCTCGATACCCTGCGGCATTCACGGTTTCCGCGAAGCCGAGCAGGATTCGCGAGTAGCCACCCGGATCGCCATTTTTCTCCAGCGCAGCCGCATCGCAGGATAGTTCCGCTAATTCGGAAACTTGCCGCGAGACCCACCACGCCAATGGGTGGAACCAGTAGATGCACTTCGCTAATCGAGTCAGCGAAGATGTGAGTGTATCGCGACGTCGAATGTGCGCGAACTCATGAGTCAGCACAGCATGCTTTGTGCTAGCGCTCCAATCGCGCCAGCCGGCGGGAAGAATGACCGAAGGCCGCAAGACACCTACTGTCACGGGCGTGACGACCTCGTTGGATTCGAGCAGACGTGTCCGCAACAAGCGGGACTTCGACATTATCCGCAACAACAAGGCCCAGCCCATCAGGCGAAAAATCGTCATAGCGAGTACCCCCGCGAAATAGACCCAGACAATCAGCGTCTGTGGCGCGGGCCACGCGAATTTCGCTGCGTGCGATGGCGCCGAGGCAATAATGGCCGGTCGAACATCGGAGGATTCTGTAGCGGTGAAATCGGGCGCTTGAATCTGAGTATGCGCGACGGGTTCCGGTTTCTTTGGAAGCAGCGGCAGCTTCCATTGCGGGGCGATTACGCTCACAAGCGGCAGCACCATCATTCCGATGAGGACTGCCGTCCACACCGCGTGGCGTGACGCCGGATGCCGGACTTTGTACACGCGGAGAATCAGCCAAGCGGCGGCGGCAAGGACCACTGGCCGAATCAGGGACGCTGCGAGCAATTCCATCATCTGCGATTGCCAGTTCATGTCAGTTCTCCGAAGGGCGTTCGATGTGATCGATGACGAGGAATCCGCGAGGCCCTTTGATTGGTTCCAGCTTTAGCCCAAGTTGTTGCTCGAGCGCAGTAAAGATGGTTGGGCCCGGAGGAACATCCGAGGGTGGAAACACCGGCGCGGGAACTCCTGCGGGGAGGAGTGGGCCGGGGGCGCTTTCGTCGCGCGCATATTCCAGATGGAAGCTGAACAGTCCGGCGATTCCTGTTCTATCGATAATGGGGCGATCCAGATGGGTGTGAAGCAGCCCCGTAGCGAATTCACTCAGAGTTACCCCGGTGTCATCCTCAACCCAGTTCGGTCCATTTACGCCGCCACGACCGCGATCACACCATGGCTTCCCGTCGGGAGCCGTGGACGCATTGGGCATTCCCGCGATGTACCTTGTGCAGGCCCCGTCCTCTATCGGCTTCAGCTTGAAACCGCCCTTCGCAACCGTGAGTGCATACATCGGTGCCTCTTCGGTCTCGCGATGGGTCTTCAAGTGAAACCGGTCTTCGAGGAGCGCCTCAAGCAACGGACCCTGCAGCATCCGGCTGGCGGGAGTTTGTTGACCGCCGGTCGGGCCGTTCGCAATCGGATCCGCGGTGGCCGCTTCAATTGTGTAGCGGTCGGAATAAATCCAGGACGGGCCGTTCCGGATCGGTCGGGTGTCGGATGGTCCGCCGGAATTGATGGGGCGGTCATTCTCACCAAAAGGACCGACATAAATGTCGATCAGATCCGACACCGTCATGCACGTAACGCTGAGTCGACCCGGAGAGCTGTTGAAGTATCTCGCTCCGGCGCCGCCTCGTCCACCTCTGCCGCCGTTTGCGGGTGCGTCGTTTGGACTACAGGGTTTGATGGAGGCAGAATCGAACGTCTGCCTGGACGCCGGCGGCGGCGTTGCGGACGTAGGTTGAGGGGCGCGCGACGGCGAAATAGTTGGTACCTGCGATTGCGCGACTTCGAGTGGCTGCGGTGGAGAGATGGCTGCAGTCGCGTGATTCAATACTTGGGTCGCGGGCGCGGTCAGGCCTACTACTGCGGCGATGCAAATTACCGGTAAGCCCATCAATGCGAGCACGGTCCCGGGCCGGGAGAGTTTGCGCAGATTTCCACCCGCGAGTTCGAATACCTGATCAATGCGATGGCTCATTCCGGAACCGGACGCCATCGCCAGTCCCGGCAGCGCTGCTCGATACCCCGCGGCATGCACGGTTTCCGCGAAGCCGAGCAGGATTCGCGAGTAGCTGCCTGGATCGCCGTTTTTCTCCAGCGCCGCGGCATCGCAGGACAGTTCCGCCAGTTCGGACATCTGTCGCGAAATCCACCAGACCAACGGATGGAACCAGTAAATGCATTTCGCCAATCGACAGAGAGACGATGTGAGCGTATCGCGGCGTCGGATATGAGCGAACTCGTGCGCCAGCACGGCGCGCTTTGTGTTGGCGCTCCAAGCGCGCCAGCCGGCCGGGAGTATGACCGCAGGCCGAAAGACACCTACTGTCACGGGCGTGACGATCTCGCTCGATTCGTGTAGGCGTGCCCGCAACAGCCGGGACTTCGACATCACGCGCCACAACAAGGCCCAGCCCATCAGGCGAAAGATCACCATCGCGA
Source organism: uncultured Acidobacteriia bacterium (assembly GCA_903825445.1). Classification (GTDB taxonomy): domain Bacteria; phylum Acidobacteriota; class Terriglobia; order Bryobacterales; family Bryobacteraceae; genus BOG-234. Next base: position 2,116 of record CAIKAS010000089.1, on the reverse strand, counting down.
GTATGCCCGCGAAATAGCACCATACGATCAGCGTTTGCGGCCTGGGCCACGCGAACTTCACGGCCTGCTGTGAGGCGGAGACAACGGCGTTCAGCCGAACATCGGAGGATTCTGTTTCGGTGGAATCATTGGACAGTTGAAGCTGAGTCTGTGCGACGGGCTCCGGCTCCTTCGGAAGCAGCGGCAGCTTCCATTGCGGAGCAATGACCGTCACAAGCGGCAGGACCGTCGTGCCAATGAGGACTGCGGTCCACACCGCATGGCGCGAGGCCGGGTGCCGGACTTTGTAGATGCGGAGAATCAGCCACGCCGCAGCCGCAAGTACTATGGGGCGAATCAGAGACGCCGTGAGCAATTCGATGATTTGTGATTGCCAGTTCATAATCAGTTCTCCGTAGGCGGCTCAACATGGTCGACGGCGATGTAGCCGTGCGGCGCTTTTGTGGGTTCGAGCTTCAAGCCAAGTTGTTGCTCGATCGCGGTGAAAATTGTCGGGGCTGCAGGAACGTCCGAGTTGGGATCGACCTGGCACCTGAGCGGAGGACCATCACAGGGTGTGTTGTCGTCCGGCGAGTATTCCAGATGGATGTTGACGACAGTGGTCAGGCCCGTTTTGTCGATGACGTGGCGGTCCACGACGAATAGACTGAGAAAATCAGCAAGCCGGTTGAGCGGCACTCCGCCTCCGAGCACCGTCCGGTTCGGTCCGTTCGGGTCACCTCCCATCCACCCGCAATAGGGCTTGTCAGCCGGTCCGAGCTTCCTGATGATCGTTCCGCGCCCGCCTGGTCCCGTCTCCGGCGGCTGGCATTCACCCTCGGCCATGGGCTTGAGCTTGAGACCGCCCTTCGCCACGATCAGGTTGTACATGGGAGTCTCTTCGGTGCCTTCGTGAATTTTCAGATGAAAGCGGTCTTCGAGAAGGGACTGCAACATCGGGCCGACCATGAGATTCCACGCCGGGCTGTTTGGTCCGTCAGTCGGGCCATTCGCAATGGGATTGTCCGTTTCCGCTTCAATGGTGTAGCGCGCGGACATGGCCCAGTCGGGCACTCCTTTGACGTGCTGATCCGAATTCCCGGGCGATTTGGGGCTATTGGTCAGGGTAATGTCGCCATTCAGGACGTATGCGATGTTCACCATCGACATGATGCTGCCGCACGAAATATCCAGGCGTCCAGGAGATCTGCCGAAGTATCCGCCCAAACCATTGGGAGCCGGAGTTCCCGCCGTGGTTGCGCCTCCGCGACCCATGACAGTAGCGCCTGGAGCGCAAGGTTTAATCGACGCTGCGTCGAATTTCGGCTTGGGCGCCGCAGTGGGATGGGGCGCTGTTTGCGGGGCCGGAACGGCAATGGGTGGAGCTTGAGCCTGCGCAATCTCGATTGGCGATGCGGACGCCGGGATGGGCGCAACCTTATAGACTGTCGCGGGCTGCGACGGCTGCGATTTGATGGCTGTCAGTCCGACAACAGCAGCAACGCACATTACCGGCAGACCCATCAGGGCCAGAACGGCTCCCGGCCGGGAAAGCCTGCGCAGATTCCCGCCTGCGAGTTCGAAGACCTGCTCGATGCGATGGCCAATACCGGAGCGGGACGCGATCGCCAGTCCCGGCATCGCGGCGCGGTATCCCGCGGCGTTCACCGTCTCCGCGAAACCGAGCAGGATTCGCGAGTAGCCGCCTGGATCGCCATTCTTCTCAAGCACAACCGCGTCGCAGGAGAGCTCAGCCAGATCCGCGATCTGCCGCGAGATCCACCATGCGAGGGGGTGAAACCAATACACGCACCGGGCGAGCCTCGTGAGGAATGAGATCCACGTGTCGCCGCGTCTGATGTGCGCGAATTCATGCGCGAACACTGCGCGTTTTGTGTCCGTCTGCCAACTCTGCCATCCCGCGGGCAGAATGACCGATGGCCGCAGCAGGCCGACGGTTACCGGGGCGAGCACGTCGGACGACTCGCGCAAACGCCGCAACCGCGGCGCCTTCGAGCGGGCCATCACGCGCGCCAACATCATCCATCCGGTTACGCGGTAGCCCGCCATCGCGAACACTCCTGCGAGGTAACACCAGAACAGCATCGTCCCGGGCGCAGGCCATTCGAAAGCTTTC
>CAIKAS010000088.1 GCA_903825445.1 uncultured Acidobacteriia bacterium | reverse complement strand
TGGACATCCAGATATGCGAATCACATGCACCCTCCGCGTCGTTTTCCTGACGGCTATTGCCGCCGCCACTGCCTTTGGTCAGGCCACCACGGACCATTGGGTGGCCGCCTGGGCCACCGCCGCCCAAATCTACCGCGCCCCACCTGCCCAGCCAACCGCCCCTCCCGCTGCCCCGGCCTCTCCGACGGCGGCTCCGGTCCCGGCTCCAGCGACGCCCGCCGCGCCTCCCCGTCCGCGCGCCCCTCAGTCATTCAATAACCAGACGGTGCGCATGGTCGTCCACACCAGCATCGGTGGCCAGCGCCTGCGTATCCAGCTCACTAACCCCTTTGGCGGAGTGCCTGTCGAAATCGGCTCCGCCCACATCGCCCTCCGCGATAAGGATTCGGCCATCGTGTCCGCCAGCGACCGTGCGATCACGGTCAGCGGCAGCAAGACCTTCCGGATGATTCCCGGCGAGACCATCATCAGCGATCCTGTCGATCTGGCCTTCGCGCCGCTCTCCGACCTCGCGGTGAGCCTTTACTTCCCGGTCGCCAGCGGTCCCCTGGCCACGCACTCCCTTGGCCTTCACACCACGTACATCTCCGGCGAAGGCGATTTCACCGGTCAGGCTTCCATCCCTGAGCCGACCACAACAGCCGCTTATTACTGGCTCTCTGCTGTTGACGTGCTGGCACCGGCCGATGCCGCCGCAATCGTTACTCTGGGCGATTCCATCACAGACGGTGCCGCTTCTACACCCAACGCCGACCGTATGTGGCCCGCCCGCCTTGCCGCCCGCCTCCAGGCCAACAGGGCCACCGCGAATGTTGCGGTGATCAACGAAGGCATCTCCGGCAATCGAATTCTGATGGACGGTTCCGGTGTGGCCGCGCTGTCCCGTCTTGACCACGACGTGCTCGTTCAATCCGGTGCAAAGTGGCTGATGATTCTCGAGGGCATCAACGACATAGGCAATCAGACCCGCGTCAATACGGGCCTCACATCCGCCGATCTCATTGCCGCCCTCCGCCAAATCGTGGAACGCGCCCACACCCGCGGGCTGAAGGTCATCGGTTGCACACTGACCCCCTACGCAGGCGCGGGCTACTATTCCGAGGCAGGTGAAGCCATGCGCGAAGCGGAGAACGATTTCATTCGGAATAGCGGCGTTTTCGACGCGGTGGTTGATTTCGAGGCCGCCGTCCGCGATCCAAAAGACCCGAAGCACTTCCGCCCCGACATGCACTCCGGCGACAATCTGCACCCGAGTGACGCTGGTTACCAGGTCATGGCAGACACTGTCGATCTGGCGATTTTCAACGCGAAAAAGTAGACTGCAGTCATGCGACTCGTCTTACTGCTCGCCAGCCTCGCCGCCACGCTCTGCGCCCAACCGCCGGTCCCGCGCTATGAGGTGAAGCGCGCCAGTTCTTCTATTGTGATCGATGGCAAGCCCGACGAAAAAGCCTGGGCCGCCGCCGGAACGATCGAACTGATTTTTCCCTGGGATTCACAAACCGGCGCGAAGCAGAAGACTATCGCCCGCCTGTTGTGGGACGACAACAACCTCTACGTCTCCTACGAATGCGAAGACGCCGACATCGTCGCTACTCACACAGAACACGACGACCCCACCTACCTCGACGACGCTGTCGAAATCTTCATCAATCCGCTGCCCTCGCAAACGTCGGTCTATTACGGTCTCGAAATGAACGTCCGCGCCGTTCTGTACGATTACGTGATGTATCAACCCGGCGGCCACCTTTTCAGGCAGTTTGATCTGCGTGGCGTACAACTGGCTACCTACATCGACGGCACGCTGAACGCTCGGGGAGACAAAGACAAAGGCTGGAGCCTGGAAGTCGCTATCCCGTGGGCGAACTTTGATGGCCTTGCCGGCCGTCCGGAACCCGGCACTGTCTGGCTGGCCAACATCAACCGGTGGGACGGCGTAGAACCGAACCGCCGCATGAGCAATTGGTCAGACCCACTGCAGCCGAACCCGAATCCGCACGTTCCCGCGCGATTCGGGCAACTTGCGTTTGTAAAATAGACGCCTTGTCAGGCTCGCGAACCAACCGGCTCTGGCTTCGGGTCGTTTAACACCCGCAGCAACTCCAGCGTGGACGTGTCCTCCTCCAGCACGGGTGTCAGCGCCACGTCGCGGTAATTCTTCGCTTCCGGATCTCGTTTGAGCTGATAACGGAAACGGCCGAAACGGATAATCTGTCCGGCCAGGACCAGGTGCTTGTAGGCAAGCTCGAAAACGTACTTCGGGTAAAACACGAAAGGATTCTCAAGCGGCATCGTCGATCGACGGTCTTTCCTGTATTTCCTTCGCAAATAGCCGCCCTGCAGCGGATGCACCTTCTCCAGTTTTTCGCACGTCCAGTACCAGAGCAGGAGGAACATCATGTTGCCAGCGTTAATGCCGGTCGCCGCCGCTCGTCGCATCACCGTTCGAATATGTTCGGGCGCGTAGAAGATATCCCAGGCTTCGTCGTACGCTCGCCGCCACTCGTCCACGCTCATTGTCGAGTGCGTTGTCGTCACGTGTTCCAGATCGTACTTGTTCAAATCCGGATCCAGGTAAGCTCCCTGATTGAAAAGCTTCTGGTGATCCTCCGAACCAGGCAGCGGCGTCAGGCAGTGGAACTCCAGCAGATCGATTGGTAACTCGCGCCGGATCACTTCGATGTCGTGCCGGATCGTCTCCGGCGTCTCGCCGGGAAATCCGAGAATGTAACCCGCGAAAACTGTTACCCGCGCCCGCTTCCATTCGAGCAACATCTTCCGGTATTCCGCGATTTTGTTCTGTTTCTTGTTAGCCGATTTCAGGCTGGCAGGGTTAATGCTCTCAAGCCCGATGAACACTCGCGCCACGCCCGCTCTGCCTGCCTTCTCAATGAAACGCGGCAGCCGGTGGCACATCGTATCCACCTGGATGATGAACTTGATGTTCGCCTTCTCCTGTTCGCGCATCGCGATCAGTCGATCAAAAACCTTTTCCCAGTCCGTGTTTCGCGCAAAATTGTCGTCCGTGATGAAGAATCGGTTGATCCCCTGCGCCAGGTTCTTGCGCACGATCTGTTCGATCTCATCGGGGTCGCGTCGCCGCGACTTGCGCCCCTGCACGTTGATGATCGTACAGAACGAACACTGGAACGGGCAGCCGCGTCCCGCATCGAAACTCGTGATCGTGCCTCCGGTCCGTTTAATTCGCGACGCCGGCAGCATAGGTGGAGGTACGCCCGCCAGTGACGGCAAATCGTCCATGAAATTGTAGAGTGGCTTCAGCGTGCCATTCCACGCGTCCTGCAGCACCTGCTCGAAGCGCCCTTCCGCCTCCCCCGCAAACACCGAAATCCCCAGGTCCATCGCCTCCTGAACTTCAGGCTGCACCCCTGGCAGCATCGAAAGCGTTCCCGAGACATGGAATCCGCCCATCGCCACCGCAATCCCCGCTGCGCGAAACCGCCGCGCCATATCCATGGACCGCGGATACTGGTTCGATTGCACCCCGACCAGCGCCACAAGGGATTTCCGTCCCTGCAATTGCCGGATCAGCTGATCTACGCGGACCCGCGTGTTCGTTTCGTCGATCGCAGTGATTTCGATGTCCACATTGGCGCCCAGTATGCGCCTCTCTCTGCAATCCAGCGCCAGTCCGTACAGCACAGCAAGCGTGTTGGAAGGCATAGCCGAACGAAACCACTGAATCACGTAGCCGTCATTATCGTAGTGCGACGGCTTGATCAGGACCAGCTGTAAAGTTTCCGGCATATCGGGCGCTTAAGGGAGTTTCTGACACCACGAATACCATACTCCGGTGGCCCTTTGTCTGATAGATGCCGCGAGGAGCGGTCTTCCGCCGGCTGGTTTACTTCCGCTTCGGGCCGGTGTTAGACCCCATCCGATACGCATAGATCATATGCGGCCGACCTTGCAACATCATCTTTTCCGTCTGTTCCGGCTTCCAGCCGCGAATCTCGAAATCGTGAGACACCACGCGCACACCGGGGCGGAGTTGGGCTTCCAGTACCGGACGTAGTCGCTCATTTGAACTCGTCAGCAGGTAAAGCGTGACCACATCTGCGGACGTAAGATCCGTCTTAAGCGCGTCGCCGTGCACAATGCGGACCTTGTCAGCCAATCCCAGTGAGGCCACTCGCGCAAGAGTTGCTTCGTAAATGTCGCGCCGAATCTCCACACCCACCGCTCGCGCCGAAAACTTTGTCGCGGCCGTAATAACGATCCTGCCGTCACCGCACCCCAGATCGTAGACCATCTCGCCCGGTTTAACGTCTGCCAGCGCCAGCATTCGCTCCACTACGGCCTGCGGCGTTGGGAATGCGGGAGCCAGCACGTCGGGATCCGTGTAGCGTTGTGCCACAGCGGTTGGCACCATCAGAAAAATACCGACTGCCGCAGCGCACACCGTGGCCGCGGCCACCACCATCCTGGCGGGCATACTTCTTAAAAAAGGCCTGAGGCGAAGTTGCATGTCTAATGTGTTGACGCTGGTGCACTGCTCGCAAGTTTCATCTTTGCGATATGACTCATAATATCGGTCCAGGACGTCCACAGGTCTTTAGGCCGGGTAATCGTGTATTCGAAGCCCCGCAGCCGCTTCACTACCGTACCGATCGCGTCCCGCCATGCCGGTGCCTCGGCCCAGCTCGATCCCGGTGGCATGAACATGTAGTTCATGTAGAAGACCGGATAGGGGATTCCGCTCAGTTCTCTCAGGTCATCCTGCGTAACTGGCTCATCCAAAAAGGCTTTCGGTCCCGCAAAGATCACCGCATCGGCCGGAGTTCCCGCTAGTTCGTCCTGCACCAGCCTCGTCAAAAAGTCCGTCGGACTACGCTTATCCGCAAGGTGCTTATAGTCCACCATCCCCAGCTTTAAGCTTCTGAGTTCGCGCCCCAGCCCGGGGAAGTCGATTTCATCCAGATTCTCACTCCGGTACACCACGCGCTGCTCATTCAAATTGAACGCCACAACGCTGAACTTCATAATGCGTGGCTCCCGCGCAATCGTCCGCAGTATCGATACGAGTGCGCTCGCATCCACAGGAGCCATCGCTGCGGAGCCGCTCTCCTGGGGCGCATAATTGATCAACACCTTCACCTTAATTGGGTCGCCGTCAGGTTTCCGCGCCACCGGTGGCTCCGGCTTGAAGAATTCCGGTTCCGATGCTTCCACGATACTTGGCTGGATCGTCATCATCTCAGCATCCTTGCCATTCAGCGAGGCATTAATATCCCAGCTCGACGAACAAACGCGTTCCAAATGGTCTCGCATCAGCCAGCGCACATGGTAGCTGCCCTCGCCCACGTCGAAACCGCCTTCGAGCATCGTCTTCCCTCCGGCGTCGTCTGGTAAGTCCGGCACTTTGAACTTTTGCGAAAAGTACTTGGGACTGTCTTTCGCCGTGCTTGGTGTCACCGAAAAGATCACTGTAAGTGTTTGCCCGTTACTTGCTAGTTCCTTCAGCGGGATCAGGATTTCGTAGCCCGAGTGAAAATGCAGGTCGAATCCCAGCACCGGCTTGATAGATGTCACCGTGCACGGCAGATCTTTCTTGATGTCTTCCATTTCAAGAACAGCCGCATCGCCGGGCAACAAATTGAGGGGACTCAGGGTGTCGGGATTGCGCAGCAGACTCTGCGCCGGCAAGGCCGGGCACCAGAGATTCATCACCAGCAACGCCATCGGGAGCGTAGGCAAGAAACCCCATGCGACAGCACCTTCGCGGATATGACTTCTGTTCGTCATCCGGCTTCCCCGTAGCTGGCTATTATAGTAGCGCAGCCGGGCCTCGACGAATAATGAGTTTTTTCATGGATAGGGATAAAGATCAGGCCGACGACATTCCTTCGCCCGACGGTCTTCCCCCTGGAGTCATCGTTAGTCCCGATACGCGGCGCGGAAATCGCATTCCGCCCGGCCAGTCCCGCACGAAGAAGTGGCCTGTGCTCGACGCCAGCGGCCCTCCGGCAATTGATCTGGATCGCTGGAAGCTCCGCATCGTCGGACTCGTCGGCCAGAGCCTGGAATTCACCTGGCCGGAACTCCTCATCCTGCCCCGCGTACGCGTTTTTTCCGATTTTCACTGCGTCACCCGCTGGAGTCGCCTGGGCAACGTATGGGAAGGTGTTTCCACCCGCGAACTTATCTCCAGGGCCGGCGGCGCGGCTCCACAAGCAGGCTTCGCTGTGGTTCATGGCTATGATCGCGGTTTCACCACGAACCTGCCTCTGGCGGACTTTCTCGCCGAAGACGCGCTGATTGCCATTAAGCACGATGGCGAGCCCATCTCGCTCGATCACGGCGGTCCCGCGCGCTTGATTATCCCGCGATTGTATGCGTGGAAGAGCGCAAAGTGGATTGCCGCCATTGAAATTACCGCCTCAGACCAGCCCGGCTTTTGGGAACGCAATGGTTACCACATGCGCGGTGACCCCTGGATGGAAGAGCGCTACAGCTGGTAACTGGACATCCGACTACCGGGTTCGCCCCGCATGGAATGGATGGAAGTTCTCAATCCTTTCTCTGATCTCTTCCATTCCCTGCATTTCCACGGAACTTATGTCGGCGGCGATGCCGATACTCAACATGAGTCTGCCGTCAAGTCCTATGTATTCAATTCGCCGATCAAGTTGCGATGTAATTTCCCGTCTAACCGCAGGCAGTGAGTCTTCGCGCTCGACCAGCGCGCACAATAGCGGACCCCTCCACCGGAAGAGCCGGTCCGTCGGACGTAGCAAACGCATGGTCAGCGTCTGAATGCAATAGAGCAACGCATCATCGCCGACTTTGTCGCCGTAGTGCGCGTTGATGTGTTCCATCGCCTGAATATAGAAAACAGCCAGGTACATGCCCTTTCGCGGCGCCTCGGTAGTGAGGATAGCCTCTTCGAAGGACATTTTGTTGAAAAGCCCGGTCACAACATCGAGCAATTGCGTTGCGTCCGCGGTCACTCCGGTTTGGTTCCCATCCGGAGCTTCCCGTGATGCTGCGGGTTCCGGCCGATGCGCGAATCGGAGGGCATTTGATTCCGCCGCGACGCGGGCTGATACGGACGCCAGATACTTTTGCGTCATCACTGCCCGTTCCTGAACGGCACTCACTATTTTGGCCGTCGTCTTTTTTCGCCGGGCGGATTGCTCTTGCAGCCTGTTCAGCGTGTCGGTGAGTTCTCGTTTCACCGCGTTCCAATCCTCCGCGGATACTGTCTCTCCGATCCTTTCCTGCATTCGGCGCAAAGTGGTTTCGGAATCGTGACTTTCATCCACCACTTCGTTGGCGGACGACATCAGCAGTTTGGTCATCTCGTGCACTTCGCCCACAAAACGATCGAGTGACTGCTGTGTGTCTCGTTTGTAGCCCTCAATTCGTCGGCATGCCGTACCGGCCGCGACCACTAACGCGGAGGAATTCGGGTTATTCGTCAGGAGTTCCACAATCTGGGATATGGCCTGCCGGAACGGGTCGTAGCTCGCATTATCCAAACGAACTGAGTGGATGGCGATCGCTTCGAGCACGCCGCAGGCCAGAGCCTGCCACGCCGTCGCGGCACTGAGGCCATCGTTGCGGCCCGGCCTGTCAGGTATGTGTCGCCTATGTCCAGGCATATTCAGTTTTCCCTCGTGCAGCTCAACGTACCCAAAAGTCTCAGTGCTCAATGTCTCCGGTGTGTGCATACAGCCGAAACGCCCGATGCGTCACGCACCTCAATTCCCGGCTAAGCCGGTCGGCAACGTTGGCGTTTTGTGCGTCTTTTTCAGCAGACCGGGATCTACACCTGCCCCTCATCGACGACTTTTGCCAAAAATTAGAGGATGGCAGGTTAAGAAAAAAGTTAGGAAGAGGTAAAGAAGGAGATTTCTCCAAGGTGGACCACGGGCGGGACAACTACCAATAGAATCATTGCGATGCGGACTCGGACCGTTGACCTTATCGACATTGGCAAGCAGCTCATCAAGC
>CAIKAS010000087.1 GCA_903825445.1 uncultured Acidobacteriia bacterium | reverse complement strand
TCCATAGCCGGCGATCGGCGCGTGAAAACCGTGACGTCGTGGCCAGCCGCCCGAAGCTGTGTGGTGAGGTGTCCGCCAACGAAACCTGCTCCGCCGGTAATGGCGATCTTCATTGAGCGGCTCCCTCGCGGTCCGCGGCTAAATTCGCGATACGCCAGGCATTCGCCATCACGGGCAGGGTGATTGTGGTGGCGGGGATCGATGGCAGGCAGGATGCGTCGATCAAATGAACGCGGTCGAAGCCGGCAGGGCGGCCTTCAATGTCGCTTGTGTGGTGAACGCGCTCGTGACGCATGGGAAAACTGCCACCGGTATGGAAACCACGTCCCGGAGCAGGGAATCGCATGGCCGGAATCAAGGGAAGCGTTCTCAAAGCGAACGCGTGTTTCAGCAGATTGAAAGCGGCTTGTTTTGCCGTCGCGGTGGCAGCGGCTGTTTGTGGAGAATCCGGGCCGTCACCCTCCAGGAAGATCTCTCCCGGTGCGAGAGTCATGGAAAGACCGGGTGAAAGGCCCGAATGCAGATAGCCGCCCGCCACCATCGTTCTGGAAGAGAGCGATTCTATGCCGCCCAGCGCACCGATGGATGCCCTCAGAGAAGGAATCAACAGATCGTTATAGCCGTAGATACTGAAATGAACAAATGGCTCGCGGCCAGCCGGATCGCGCATCGCGATAAACGCCTGAGCCAGCGTGTGGAGCCGTTCTTCCGCAATGTTGGATGCGCTGGAAAAGCGCAAAAGAGGAAGCAGGAAATAGAAGCTGTCGAGCAGGCGAACGGGCACGTTGTAATCACCCAGGCTTGCGAGAAGAATTGCGGTGGAGGCGATAGTTCCCGCGCCCAGAAACACGCGCCCGGCGTGGAGGCGCATGCTGCCGCCTTCGATCTCAACTGAACTGCTGTTTTCCTTCAAGCGTTCCACCGTGAAGCCTGATCGATAAGTGAAGTTGGGCAGCGTTTGCAGTTCGCGGAGTGTTTGCGCGGAGTTGTAGATCAATTCGTAGGGGCAGCCGTAAAGGCAGAGGCCGCAACGCACGCAGGGTCTTGCATGGACGGCGAGGCGTGATTGACCAACGGTGACGCCGGGCAGGCGCGCGCGGGCAGCATCGCGGAGGAACGCTTCGCCCTGACTGGAAGGGCGAAATGACTGCAGGTCCGGGGATTGATGAGGGAACAGGGACTGAAGGTCATCAACGGCCCCTGCGCACGGAACGAAGGAAAGCACGCCGTGGTAGCCGCGATCAAGATCGTTTGCGGAAATGGGCCAGTCCGCGATATCGTCGCGATGAAACGGGAGCATTCCCGCACCCCAGACATTGCTGAGCCCACCCTGCGAAAAGCCAGCCTGTATGCCTGCGTTCAGCGATTTAATGGTCCAGGGCGCGCCCTCCGAAGAGAATGGAAATTTGGAACCATAGAGACGCTTCAGCGGTATTCCTGAACTTGTCGCTTCGACGCCTTCCTTGATCTGCGCGACGTCTGCGGGATTCCAGCAGTCCGGTGTTGTGGCGGCGAGCCTCGTGACGGTCTCCCGGCGTGATTTCTCGAGAGTAATCCCGGCATCGAGCATAGTCACGCGGAGACTCCTTCGCGTGAGGGCGACGGCTGCAGAGATCGCCGACGGACCCGACCCGATGATGCAGAAGTCCGTCATCGTCTGGTCACTTTGCTCGCCCTGCATTCTCCTGCCGGGCTTTCAGGGCGGTAGCTATCGAGAGATTGTTGCGAGCCAGTTGGAAATCGGGTTGGAGCCGCAGGGCTTCCGTGGCGGCCGCGATTGCCTGGTCCGGTTGACCGAGATCATTCGAACAGGCCGCAATATTATTCCACGCGATTGCGAGGCCTGGGTTGATGCGAAGGGCGGCGTGTGCATCGTCGATGCAGCCCTGCTTATCGCCAGTACGATACTTAGCGAGCGACAAATTCACGAGGCCGTCAGCCGTCGGCGTAGTGGATGAGAGCGTTGCGGACGGGGTTCCCCTGGCCTTCACTTGTTCCGCCAGGTGCAGATTATTCGCCGCGAGGTGGAATTCAGGTTCGATCCGTAGCGCTTCCCTGGCCTTTTGAATCGCGTCATCGTACATGCCGAGATTCAGATAACAGACAGACAGCAGATTGAACGCCTTGGTGTACTTCGGATACAGGGCCAACGCCTTTTTTGCCTGCTCAACACACTCGAGAAAGCGGCCTGCAGTGTAAGCTTCGAGCGCCGAATTCTGATACGACTCAGGTGTTGGATGCAGGGCAAGCTTTCTGGCCAGAATGAAGCGCAGGTTATTCCATTCCAGTTGATCGGAGGGCTTAATCAGCAATGCATGGCGTGTAGCGTCGATGGCGTCATCCCATTTACCCAATGCGGCGTAGGATATTCCGAGGTTGGTGAGGGCCTCCGCCGAATTCGGTTGGAGTTGAAGATATCGCCTGGCCGCCTCCACCGCTTCCGCATACCTGTGTTGCCGGTAAAAGTCGGCAGACGCTAACAGGTCGTATTTCGGTATTGCTCTTGATCGAAAGGATGCTTGTTGAACGACGGGCCAGACGCTGAGAAGCAACGCGAACCAGGCCACCAGAAGCCAGAGCGGCGGCAGGCCGAGACTGCGCGGATCCAACGGCTCCCCTTTAACCTGGCTGGCGACCGGCATTTCGTGACTTAGAGGGTTTCCCATAGAGTCCGTCACAGACCAAGGATCGAGCGGATCTGGATTGCGCCTAATTCGGGGGTGCCAACCTCTATCGCCACTTTATCGAAGACCCGATAATCGCGAACCATACCGCTCATGACACCGACGACCGCCACGGCCAGTAAAAATGCAAACTCAATCGGGCTGAGATGCAAACTCGCACGGGATATCAGGCAGTAAAAACCAACGCCGCCGAGCAGGCAGACAGCTCCTTCGCCCGGTGTGATGAAACGCAAGACCTGCATGCCCGAGAAGAAAGTGAACATGGTGAGAAAGCCAACGGCCATGAGTGCGCAAAGTCCTCCATAATTACGTTGCAACGTGGTGAGGTTACCGATCCATTTTGCAGGCGAAAGGAGAGACGCAAATCCCGCCAGGGCCAATGCTGAAGTGACGGGGCTCAGCAGCCAGAGAACGTAAGGCATTTGCGTGGGCGGGCCGAAACAGCATTCATCGTTGTAAGACCATGCCTCCGCATTCGAGATATAGCTGAGCATATAGACTCGCCATGCAGTAATGGAGTCTCCCGCGCAATATATATAGACGACGCAGACTATCAATAATCCGGCGACGAAACATGCTGCCAGTGTGACTGCGACTCGCGGTTTCCGTTCCCGGAACAAGAGGAAACCAAGTAACCAGGCGGCGCAGAACCCGTAGACGAACAAGCCGGATTGCTTGATCAGGATAGACCAGATACCCACCAAATGGAACGGCACATATAGCCAATAGCGGCGCGGCGCGCGCATGATTTCGCAGGCAATCCAGATCTCAAGCAGAGCGAAGAGACCGAAGACGCCATCCTGCGGAGTGCCGCGGACGAGCCAGATATCAGTGAGAGAAGTAGCGCAAAGTGCACAGGCGGCCACGCTCACCCAGGGATTGAAGAAGCGGACGCCGAGCCAGGCAAGCAACATCAGAGTAAGCACGCTCGCCAAAAAGGACAGTGTCATGCCCGCATGGATATCGGTGGCGCGCATGATAGTCATGGTGAGATCGAGCAGCAGGATATAACCAATTCGGGCTGGTTGGGCGACTGCCCAGAGATCCGGATCGTTCATGTATTCAACGAACAGAGGCCTCGTGGCGGCGAACCCTTCGTCATGTAGTCTTGCCGCGTCGGAGAGGTAAGCGCGTTCGTTCGGAGTGAGGCGATGCGGATCATTTACGTGGATGGCACGGAGCCAGATTCCGGTGGCGAGAACAAGAGCCAGTGCAATCCAGTGCAAATGTTTCACAATCATCTCGAAAGCCCAGCGGCCGAATCTTCGGTCCAAGAGGCGGCAAGGGTCGATTCGCCCAGCGACGACGTGAGAGTTGCTGCTCCACCGGCCACTATCGCGAGTGCCAGGCCTGGAAGCGCGGCAACTGCTTGTCCGGGAGCCGCCAGCGCCATGGTGAGGAACCAGATGAGCCCGAATGAGACGGCCGGCAGTTCGAAACTGACGGCGCTGACAATTGCGCCAGACGAAAGAACAGCAAGCATGACGATGGCGTCGATCATGGTCCAGCCGGCCGCCTGCGCGTCGTAGAAAGGTGCAAGAAAGCCCGCGACCATACCAGGAATCGACTGAATTGTGTCAATTGTGTGATACGGTTCCGCGCGGTGCAATATACCGGCAGCGACGGATATAGCGACGGAAATGACGAGAACTGGCCAGTGCGATTGAATTGCAAAACGGTCCCGGTGTTTTTGTTTGCGGCTCAGCAGCCATAGCGAGGCAGCCATCAGGGGTGCAAAAACTGTCCCTGCACGGTGTAACAGTATGCAGGGAATGGCCGGCACAAGAGCGGCCCAGCGCTGCCATGAACGTTCTGGATGCCATTGGCAAATCGCGATTGCGACAGCCATTCCAGCGAGGCAGGCGACCAGGTTCCGGTCGGCGGTTTCACGGAGGGCCGAAATCGTGAGTGGATGAAATCCGTAGAGTGCGACCGATGCCGCGACGGTGACAGGAATCAGCGTTTCTGTCCGAGACCAATCGACCGCCCGCAAGAATAGAATTGCAAAAGCTGTCAGCATCGCCAAAATCGCGGTGATGTCGGCAAGCGCGAAGGCTCCCGGATCAGAGAGACGCACACCGGCCACCGAGAGGACGGCGACCATCAGGATGACAGTGCGCGTGCCTTTCATTTGATCCCTGCGGCGTTCAGCTTCTGCTTCTCGCTTTGCGCCAATGCGAGATTGTTTTTCGCGAGTTGAAAATCTGGCTTGAGGCGAAGCGCCTGGAATTCGGCTGCCATTCCCTGATCCCACTGCCCCATCGCATTGTAGGCGGCGCCGATATTGTTCCATGCTTCGGCGTAATCGGGTTTGAGCTTCAGGGCCTCGCGCGCAGCGGTAATGCACTCATTAAACTTGCCGGCGCGATACATGACCAGAGACTGCGTAATGTAATCGTCAGCCGTCGCATGTGGCGCCGGTGGTACGGCGGCCGCGAGAGCAGGAGCGGGAAGCGTCGAAGCCCGCGCGAGCCAGGATGCCGCTGTTGAGTCACCGGGGAAACGCGCCATGGTCTCCTGCGCCAGTTGTTTCAGGTCTTTGGCATTTCCCTGGGCTGCGTAGGACTCCATGAGCAGATAGCGTGCGGCGACATAATCCGGATTGAACTGAACGGCGAGGCGCAGATGTTGAATCGCCTCGATACCGCGGTTAACGCTCGTCAGCCAGCGCGCAAAATAAAACTGTGCCGAGGCGTCTGTTGGCGCCAACTGGATGGCGCGAAGGAAGTGCGGCTGCGCCTCAGCCGGATTGCCGGAGGCGCCGTTGGCGATGGCGAGGTTGATCTGGAGCGGGTAATAGTTCGGCAGCAGAGTTTCGCCACGACGGAAATAATCGAGCGCTGCAGTATACTGGCCCTTTGCCATCAGGGTGAGACCGTAGTTCATTAGTCCTCGTCCGTTATTGGGACTCTTTAGTGTGACGTCATACCAAAGCGATTCTTCCGTGTTCCAGACGCGGTTACGACTCCGGGTGCCGATCGCGCAAATGAACAAAATCAATACGCAGAATGCAGCGACAAGTTTGGGTGAAACGCTGCGGTGCTGCAGCCACAACGCAGCCCCCCAGCATACGCTGATCGTCAGGCCAACAAAAGGCAGGAACATGCGGTGATCGTTTTCGACCTCCGCGAGCGGAATCCACGACGTAGGAATCGATGTGATGAGAAACCATCCGATACCGTAGCCAATGGGACGTAACTGCCGTTGCCGGGTGCACCAGTAAGCGAAACCCGCCGCAGCCAACACAAAAAAGAAACCGCAGATGACGTCAGGGTGCAGAATGTTGGTGAGGACTGGCCGGTCGGTATCCGCGGTAAGGTCTGTGGGGATGAAGAATTTGCGGAAGTAGCCCAGCAGCACGGCGGGCTGAGTGATTCGATACCCAAAGACCGATGAAGCGCCCGTAACGTAGGTTGGCCCATTCATCACCATCACGAACCAAGCCGTCACGCCCGTGACGATGAGAGCTGGCACCGAACGCAGAAACGAGTTTTTGAGCGGCTGTTCTTCAAACAGCAAGATCCAGCCGAACAACAGGGCGGGGAAGGCAGTCGCGGTTGGCTTGCTCAGAATTCCCGCGACAACAGGGATGAGATATAGGCCGAAGCGCCGCAGAAACGGGGCCTCGATGTACACCACGAGCCCGGCGACCACCGCGACTGTAGCGTAAAGTTCGGCCCGCTGAATGATGTAGTTCACGGTCTCAGCGATTACGGGATGAAGGCCATACAGCGCCGTGGCAAACAGCGCGACCCACATTAGCCGGGAGGTGTCAGTCTCGCCGCCTGTGGCATGCTCCAGGATCCGGCGATACAGGAAAAAGATCAGGCAGATCAGGACCAGAAACCAGAAGAAAGTCGAGATGTGAAACCACAGGGGATTCAGGCCGTGGCTGAGATGGTAATCGATGGCCAGCGAGGTTGTGACCAGCGGCCGGTACGATCTGTTGGCTGGAAGCGTTGAAAATGTGGTGCTGTCAGTAAAGAAGCGTGGGATATTTCGCAGATCGCGAACGTAGGGATTTTCAGATATCGTATGGAAATCGTCGAAATGAAAACTGTTTTGAAAGTGGTTTCCATATGCCAGGAACACCAGCGCTATCATGGCGAAAAACGCGTAGCGTATAGCCTGATTCCTGGGTTTCGTGGAACTCATATCAAGACTCTTAGTTTAAATTGGGCACGCCACCGCATCAACTTCCCTCGCAGTTCGTGACGTCTGATGCATTGTGTCCGGATGGGGACATCTGTCGGACTGCGCTCCTTCGGCGAGAGCGCCCCTGGCTACTGGCAGTGGAGTGAAGTTCCGAGGGTCGCCGTACCGGACGTCAGCCCCGCGCCCGTTCCTGCTATGGCGATGAGATCTCCCGCAGAGACCGACACACTTCCGGATGCCGACGTAACGCCTCCCGCGCCGCTGTCAGTTCCGGTTACGGTGAGCGAAGTGGCCGCGTTATTCACCCACAGCGTAACGACAACAGCTCCGCCGACTCCCTGGCCAGCTGGAACGCCGTTGGTCGAGAGAGAGAGAGTATCGAATGTGCACGCCCTGGGCATCGGAATGGCGACCTGTTGGAAGGAGGTCCATCCTCCGCCGTAGGT
This sequence comes from uncultured Acidobacteriia bacterium, assembly GCA_903825445.1. GTDB lineage: Bacteria > Acidobacteriota > Terriglobia > Bryobacterales > Bryobacteraceae > BOG-234. The sequence continues at coordinate 21,073 of CAIKAS010000087.1, read as the reverse complement.
GGGGTCTCCACTGGCTGTCGGGGAGAAATAGAACGGTGTGCCGGAACTCGCCGTCATCGGATTAACAACGCTGGCGGCGAAGATAGCCCCGCCCGAACCTGCGGGACCGGTGGCGCCAACTGCACCCGTTGGGCCAGGCACAGTTGAAGCCGCGCCGGTAGGCCCAACTGCTCCCGTCGGACCCGCCGCGCCAGTTGGTCCCACGGTTCCACTTACGCCCTGAATGCCCTGCGCCCCCGTCGGGCCCGCTGGACCGGTTGGGCCTGCAGCGCCCGTCGGGCCAACCAGACCGCTCGCTCCGACTGCACCCGTTACACCCTGAATGCCTTGCGGACCCGTGGGCCCCGCCGCGCCTGTTGGGCCAGCTATGCCGCTCGCTCCGACTGCACCCGTTACACCCTGAATGCCTTGCGGACCCGTGGGCCCCACCGCACCAGTCGGACCCGCTATGCCACTCGCGCCGACCGCTCCTGTTACACCCTGAATGCCCTGAGCGCCCGTGGGCCCCGCCGCACCGGTGGGCCCAACGGCACCCGTCACACCCTGGATTCCCTGCACTCCGGTCGTGCCGGTCGATCCCGTGGGACCAGCTGCGCCAGTGGGGCCGGCAGCACCGGTAGCGCCAACCGTTCCAGTGACGCCCTGAATGCCCTGGGCACCCGTGGGACCAGTCGCTCCAGTTACACCGATCGCCCCAGTCGGGCCAACAAGGCCCGTAACACCGGTCGCACCCGTCGCCCCGGCAGGTCCGGCCTGGATGATCTGCAAAACGGCAGGGTGGCTGGTGGTGACACTTTCCTTGCTATCGAAGTAAACCGCCACAGTTGAAACAGGGTCAATCACAACGCCGTTATTGGTAAGAGTTCCACCAATCCACTGGGTGAACAGGCTTGTGATGTCGAGGCTCACAAACTGTCCGGCGCCAGAAACCGAAATCGTTCCTATCGACGCCGTGTTACCTGGCTGCGCGGCAGAAGTTAGCGTGCCTTCGGTCCAGGCGCTGCTGACCGGAGATACCTGCACGGAGCCCGCAGTGCCGAGGGTGTTGACGTACAGCACCAGGTTTACCCTGGAAATATTGGTGACGTTCACACCGGCCGGCAGCGTGGAAAGATCGAACCGAATAAATGTGCGTGTGGATCCCGCGCCGGCTGTTGCGCCGACCTGTAACAAAGGAGCTGTGCCGAAATTAGTGGACGGGTATGTTGTGCTGACGTGCGCATCGTCGCTCGGCGAAATCGTTTGCCCAAAGAGGACGGCTGGAATGAAGAGCATTCCGGTCATGGGGACGAGCAGATTCCGAAATTGTCGCAAAAGGGTCATCAAAGTTTTGGTCCGTCGTGCCAAAATCCATCGTAGTACAAAACCGGGCACGAGACGCCAAAAAATACCACATTTCCCATTTTCATCCACTATGATGGAAGTTGACCTGCGACGCTACGAATCGGTCCATTCCCGCGCGGACGAGAGTTGACTTTGTGAAGCCCCTATTTCGTTACGCTGCAATTGTCTGTCTGGCGGCCGTTTCCGTGCTTCCGGTGGTAGCCGGAAGTGCCCGTGGCACGTCCTACACGGGCCAGCTCCCGACTGATGACGCCTATCAAAAATTTTCAGTCGCGCTGCCTGTAACAGGACCTCTGACTGTACGCACTTATTCCTATGCGGGGGGGACGAATCAGGAAGGCACGGTGATCCCGGCGGGCGGTTTTGACCCTACGATATCAATCTACGATGCCCAGGGCAATTATCTGCTGGGGAACCGGGATGGCGGGTGTGGCAATGTAGCGGCGGATACAACTACCGGATTTTGCTGGGATTCGTATCTTTCGACTACGCTGCCTGCCGGTACCTATCAGGTGGTGATCACGCAGTCCGAGAATCTGCCGAATGGCCCAACGCTTACCTCGGGATTTGTTTACACGGGCCAGAGTACATTTACTACTCCTCCGACGCCGGCGGGGGTTAGCTCTAAGGGATTTTGGGATTTATATCCAAGTAAGCGGACGAGTTCATACGCTGTAGATATTTTGGGCGGCCAATCGACCGTCACCGCTATTACGAGTAGTAATACGCTACCGAGCGGGATTATCTCCTCGGGATATAGCGGTTTCACATTCACTGCTGCGGCAGCTGCCGGCGCAACACTGTCATGGTCGATCACTGGTGGTTCGTTGCCTACTGGCATGACCCTGAATCCGGTGACTGGCGTGCTGTCAGGAACGCCACAGAGCAGTGGCACCTTCCCTCTCACTGTTCAGGTGACCGATGGCGCCCTGCCTGTAGTGTCCCAGAACGTGACGCTCACGGTCCTCGGAACGATTCAGATAACAACGAGCCAGCTTCCGACGGGCACACCGGGGCAGACCTATACGGCTACGGTGAATGCCACCGGAGGATCGGGATCCTATTCGTTTAGCGAGACGGGAGCGCTGCCGTCGGGTGTGACATTCAGCGCTGGTGGTGTGTTTAGCGGCGCGCCGACACAGGGTGGTTCGTTTCCGATCGTGGTGACTGCCACGGATCAAGGGACGGGCCTTTCCGCTACCGTGAATCTGACTCTGAGTGTCAGTGTCGCCGCACTCACGATAACGAGCACCAGCAGTTTGGGCGCATTCACGCCGACGTCAACGATTACCGGCAGTTTCAGTGCAACGGGCGGGATCCTTCCCTACACATGGTCGGCTCCGAACCTGCCGATTGCTCTTGCTCTTAACAGTGGGACAGGCGCGTTCAGCGGCACCGGCGGCAATCCTGGCGTCTATAGTTTCACGATTCAGGTCGCGGACGCTGAGAAGCCCGCTGTGACCGCCAGCCAATCCGTCAGCTATTCGGTGCTGGGGATCACGACGTCAGCTCTGCCGAATGGTTCCACTAAGGCGGCATATTCAGCCACATTGGCGGCAATCGGCGGAACCGCACCATATTCATTTAGCATGTCGGGACTGCCAACGGGCTTCGGGTTGTCCCTTTCAACCGGCGGAGTATTCAGCGGGACACCTGCAACCGTCGGTAGTTTCAATTTCACGGTGACGGTTACCGATAAGAACGGACTCAGCAGTTCCTCGTCATTCACGCTTTCAGTAACCGGACCCACACCTCTGACTCTTCATGTCTCGACGAGCGTGAGTCTCCCCGATGGCACAGTATCCTCGCCGTATTCGGCGCCACAGGGACTGCAGGCCACAGGTGGCACGCCCCCTTACACGTGGTCGCTGTTTTCGGGGATCCTGCCTTCGGGCATGTCGCTCTCCGGCGCGGGTAACCTGCTGGGAACACCGAGTGTGACGGGCAGCTTTCCTTTCACCGCCCAGGTGACTGACAGCATTGGGAACAGCGCAGTTGGTACGTTGACACTGGTTATTGACCCGGCGCCTGTGACAATTTCGCTCGGGACGTTCCCGACCGGCGTGGTCGGGGTTCCATATCCTCTGCAAATACTCACGCCATTAGCGAAGGGAGGCACTCCACCGTACACATTCGCCGTGACCAGCGGCAGCCTGCCTCCAGGCCTGGCGTTGAGCGGGCAACAGATTTCTGGTCAGCCAACTGCGGTGCCCGCGACGAACCCTGCAACATTTACGATTACGGTGACGGATGCCGCCGGTAAGGCGATTCCCGCGGCGGGATCGATTTCCATTCTTCCTCCGCAGACATCTTTGATTCTTTCGCAGAGCAATCTTTCGTTCTCGCTCACGGCTGGTGCGCTCGGGGTGCCGACGCCAGCGGTTGTTGGCGTCCAGTCGAGCGCCATCGTGACACAGTTAGCCTATTCCTTTACCGTGACTCCGGCTGTTTCCTGGCTTGACGTCAGTGGCGCCGGGAGTACTCCAGGGTCGCTGAGCGTTGCGCTCGATCCAACAGCGCCATCGCTGGCGGCAAACGCCACACCGTATTCGGCGGTGATCGGGGTTAGTTGTGTGCCGGCCAGTGCTTGCGGTGGTGTGACACAGAATGTTTCGGTATCTCTGACGGTCACTGCACCCCCGCCGCAACTTACGCTGAGCAGCAGCATCCTCTCATTCGATTTATCGAGTGCAAATCCAGTAGCGGCTTCCCAATCCCTGGGTCTTCAGAATACGGGCGGAGGTGTGATAAACATCACTTCGATCACGTCCGGGAGCAGTTGGCTGACGATTTCTGGTGCACCGACCACATTGGCGGCAGGTCCCGGAACATCGATTTCGGCGACTGCGGACCCGACTGGCCTGAGTGCCGGATACTACCGGACCACGATCAATGTGACGACATCGGTGGGCAATGCCACGGTGCCGGTCACGCTGCTGGTGGAGCCAGGCGTCATCATTTCCCTGCAACCGTCCGGAACACAGTACACCGCTTCGGCGGGGAATTCGCCCGGCATAGCGGGCGGATCCTTCGCAGTCAGCATGACGGGCAACGGGTCAGTGAACTGGACGGCATCTCTCAATGCGGGCGTAAACTGGCTGACTTTGAACAACACAAGCGGCAGTTCCACCGCAGCTTCGGCCGGAAGTGTGAATTATTCCCTGAATAGCACTGTCATCGCGGGGCTGGTTTCCGGAACTTATTACGCCACGATTACGGTAAACGGACCAGCCGCTGAGGACGCAACGCAGCAATTTCAAGTGGTTTTGAATATCACGCCAGCCGCCACCACGTCGGTTCCGGTGCTCAGTACGGCCGGACTGCTCTTCGTTTCCAGTGCAACCGTGACGGCCTCGCCACAGACTGTCGTGGTCTATTCCGGGTCATCCGATCTGTATCAGGCGTTTGCAACCACCTCGAACGGTGGTAATTGGCTATCTGTGTCGCCCGCAACCGGGAGTGCGACCAATTCAAGTCCGGCGCAAACGCAGGTTTCCGTATCGTTGACAGGGCTCGCTCCAGGGATCTATTCAGGTGGAGTCAGTTATGCGTTCAATGGGGATGGCGTCCGCACCGTGAATGTCACACTGCTCATAGTCGGAGCGGGAGGCGTGGCGGCGGCGCGCGGCGCGATAGACGTTCCGCAGGCCGCCTGCACGCCGAGTCATCTGATTCCTACGCAGACGGGACTCTACGGCAATTTCGCACAACCGGCCGGCTGGCCAACGCCCGTAACGGTGAATCTGATTAACGATTGCGGCAACGCCGTGAATGGGGCAACGCTCACCACAACATTCTCTAACGGCGACCCACCCATGGCACTTTCGCCATTGGATTCGGTCTCTGGTATTTATCAGGGAACCTGGACACCCCGCAATCCCGCGCCTCAGGTCACGGTGACGGCAACCGCGAAGAACGCGCCCCTGCCCAACGCGAGCACTTCTGTGACTGGCGAGGTTCGAACCAATGCGGTGCCTCTGATGGCTCCCAACGGCACTTTCGATATTTACAATGCGCAGATCGGTCTGGGCCTGTCCCCTGGTGAGGCGATTCAGATTTACGGTACGAATCTGGCTTCGGCTACGTTGCTGGCATCCTCTCTTCCATTGCCGACCAGCCTTGGCGGAACAACTGTGCTGATTGGCGGCGTGCCTGCTCCCCTTTATTTCGTCAGTGCGGGGCAGATTAACGCTCAGGTTCCGTACCAGTTGCAGGCGGGTACTCAGTATCAAATCCTGGTGCAGGTTAGTGGTGCGATTAGTACACCTCAGCCGTTCCAGGTTGTTCCCGCGGCGCCGGGCGTGGCGGATATCACCGGCATCATCATTGCCCAGCATGCCGCTACTGTCGCGCTCGTCTCTGAAGCGTCACCGGCGCAGCCGGGCGAGTACCTGGTTCTCTATCTGTCTGGTATGGGCAGTGTGGATAATGCGGTCGCCTCGGGTGCGGCGGCTGGCGCCAATCCGCTGAGCCATCCGGTGGTTGCGCCGACGCTGACACTGAATGGTGCGACTGTTCCGATTGCGTTTGTGGGATTAACGCCGGGTGCTGCGGGGCTATATCAGATCAACTTCCAGGTGCCGCCGAATGCGCCGTCCGGAGATGTCACTCTGGTGGTGAGCCAGAACGGTGCCGTCAGTAATTCAGTGATTCTGCCGATTCAGTAACTGGAACGCGGTCCGGGACTTGTCATTTTTCGGTCGGACGATTCAATTGTCCGGAGCAGTTCCGCCAGTCGCAATGCAGCATCTCCGCTGCTGCCAAAACGAACCTCGTTATAAGCGGAGGTGAAAGCTGTAATCGTTTCCTGCTCGGGCAACGGCAGGGTGCGGGCGAACTCGTTGGGTGTAAACCACTCAGGCTTTTGATAACCGCGCCGTGCCAGCGTTGCCAGCATCCGCCGGTAAATCAATGCCGCATCGTTCACGTCGCCCTGGCCGCGGCGGACCCGCCGGATCTGTCGACCGGACGTCCACAGGCGACGCAGCCTGGGACCGAATAGTCCAATCGTGATGATGGTCGCCAACAAAAGCACCGCTATCCAGGCAGACGAGGGAACCTTCATTCCTCCACCGACGGAAGTGCCTGTGCCATCAGGCGTGTGTCTCCCGAGGGCGCTCAGCATATTGCGGAAAGAGAACGCGAGCGCGGTTTGGCGCCCCGGGTTATAGTTGACTACCCATTGCTGCCACACGGTGTCGGCGGCGTCGAAATACATGGCGATGCGGTGCCAGACGCCGCCGGACGGAGGCGCCACGCTGGATGGCGTAGCATCCAAGGTGACCCACCCGCGACCACCGATCCATGCTTCCACCCAGGCGTGCGCGTCGGAGGCGCGTACCACCCAGGCACCCGAAACATCGTTATACGATCCGCTCTGGAAGCCAGTGATAACGCGAGTGGGAATACCCTGCGTTCGCAGGAGAACAGCCAGCGCGGATGCAAAGTATTCGCAATATCCACGTCTGGTAACGAACAGAAAATCGGCCAGTCGATCACGACCTGCAGGAAGCGAAGCGCCATCAAGCGTGTAGCCATATTCGTTGCGAAGGTGTTGCTCAATGCGAATGGCGCGCTCCATGTCCGTTGGTGCGCCGCCGGGCGCCGCGCCTGCGGCCGCAGAGTCCGACCATTGTTGCGCCAGTTCCGGAATTCGGGAATCGAGCCGAAAAGGCAGCGCGAGATATCGGCGTCGTTCCATGTCCGACATGGGGTACGGAAGCGGGGAGCTGTTCTGTGCGGAGACCTCGTAACTCAATGGTGTGCCGATAGCCGATAGCGCGCGGAATGCATCGTCGGTGGTTTGCAACAGTCGCGGGGGTTGTGCCGTGCCTGGAATCACGTTGATGAACTCAGGAACGCCTGCAATAAACAGCGCGCCGCTGTCGGAACCTGTCACGTCGACGTGGTATTCCATTCGTTCCGCGTCCTGTCTGGAACGCTGCCGGAGATCGGCGACCGGCACCGTTCCTTGCGCGAGCGAACTCTCGCCGCGCAGGAGCGGCTCCGTCCATCGCCGGCCGTCGAAGTTGCTCAATGCCGACCCTCGCCATTTGAGATTCGCGGGCAACGGTGCGCCAAGGGAACGGATGTGGAGCACTGGCCTCTGGTCTTTCGCGATCGGGCCGAATCCCCCGAGATCAATGGAATTAGTAAAGCCTGTCAGTCGCATGCTGTTTGGCAGCAGCATAGCGGCCGCGCGGGCGGTCCGCGGCACAAGCAGGAAAAGACCCGCGGTCAATACCAAAATTCCGCAAGCAGCGCATGCGACCAGCACTGCCAGTCGCCAGCCGGTACGGGCGCCTGCCAGCGGCACCGATCGCGTATCGCGTACGAAGCCCCGGCGAATCTCGGCGCTGGTCAGCGCGCCAAGGGCGCAGACGATTGCGGCGATTAACCACCCGAAGAACCGCATATTTGTGGAGAGAGCGGCTGCACCCAGAAGTGCCACAAAGGCAAGCGATCCCGTGTAGAGATAGTCGCGGTTCGTGCGCGCCGAGAGTACGCGAGCGACTCCCAGAAAGCAGACGCCGTGTGCGGTAGCCGCAAAAAAATCGTGCGAAAGGAAATAAAAATCGAGCGGATAAAAAACGAGGTAGGCGGTGGCGACGATCGTAATGAGGCGCTGGGGTACTACCAGACGTATAAAGCCTAAGGTCATCAGGCCGCGCCAGATCAGGCCCGCGAAGAGAAAGAGGAGGGAAGGCGTGTCCAGGCGGCCGGCATCCGCCAGCGCGCAAAAGGCGCACGCAACAAGTCCGAGCAACGATAACTGAAAAAAGCATTCGATGGACGGAGTTGCGATTCTGGGGCCAGCGGGCACAGCCCCAGTTTAACGGAGGATCAATCAGAGTGTCACTCTGTTGGTGCATGATATCGGAGCTTGATAGCCTGGTTCATTCCGTGCCTTGCTATCATCGTTTGTACCGTGCCTACAGACCCTGCGCAGGCCACCTGGCAACGCGCTTCTCGCGCTCTCGCGTTTTGTTTCTATTGTTTGGCGGGGATTGCGGTCGCGTGGGCAGCGGAATCCACCGCCCAGCTTCTGTTCAACAACGTTCGTGCCGCCGTGGTCGACAATGTGAAGCGCTTTCCCCGCTATACATGCGTGCAGACCGTTACCAGATCGATGTATGTTCTTCCTCCTGCCGGCGCAAGTTGCGCCAGCGTGATTGCCTCGCACGAGAAGAACGTCGATGATCGCAACGTCCTTTGGCACGACAGGCTGCGACTGGACGTTGCCGTTGGTGAAAAATCCGAGATGTTTTCGTGGGCGGGTGCGAGCCAGTTTGAAGCTGGTGACATTACCCAACTGGTGGCGCGTGGGGCAAGCGGCAGCGGTGAGTTCGGCTCTTTCCTTGCCAGCGTATTTGGTGGTGACGCCGAAGGGTTCGTTTATCACGGTTTGAAAGATACGCCGCTTGGTCGTCTGGCTACCTTCGATTTCACCGTGCCCCTTGCCAAGAGCCACTATCAGGTGAGTTCGGGAGCAAAGGGGTATGCGACAGTGGCGTATCACGGCTCGTTTTACGCCGATCCGGACAGCGCGGATCTGCGGGAACTTGACCTGGCGGCCGATGAGTTTCCCCCAACGGATCATGTTTGCCGCGTGAACGACGATATTCAGTACAAGCGCACCCAGATTGGCCAGAACAGTTTCCTGTTACCGAAGAATTCATCGATGGATGTGATTTACAAAAACTCCACTGAGTCGGTAAACGTAACGTCTTTTTCGGGGTGTCGTGAGTATGTAGGTGAGTCGACGATTCGCTTCGACGTGGATGAAAACGGCAACGTGCCGGAAGAAGCCAAGCGCCCTGAATTGCGGCAGTTGCCTCCGAAAACCCACCTGAAAGTGCGGATTGATCCGCCGGTGGATTCGGATAAGGCGGCCGCGGGTGATCCGATCATCGGCGTGATCGAATTGCCTGTGAAGTTGAAGAACGACGTAATCGTTCACGCCGGTGACAAGCTTCATGGAAGGATAGTGAGGCTGGAACAGAATATGGGAGCTGTTCCACGCTGGACTGTGGCGATTTTGTGGGAAACAATCGAGCGGGCTGGAGTAGAACAAAAGGTAACCCTGAAGCCTGTCGACGATGGAGACCGTTCGCCTTCCGGACCTCTCGGCGGCGGGCGACGCGGAAGTTACTCGGCCCCGGCACTAAGTTCAATCACCTCGGAGCGTCCCGCTGGCGGCGGGATTTTCTCATTTGCCGAATCGGGGAATCTTGTGCTTGGCGCTAAGTTTGAGTCGGAGTGGGAAACGAAGTAGTCTGAACCTGTTTGCGCGCTCGGTTGACAGCTGGCGGGCTGATCAGCGAGGCCAGTTCCTCCGGTTCGAGTTCACGCCACTGTCCAATCTTGACATCTCCAAATGTGACTGTGCCGATCTGCGTTCGCACCAGCTTGAGCACTTTGCTCCCGACCGCTTCCAGCATCCGGCGCACTTGTCGGTTGCGGCCCTCGGTGATCGTCATCTCAAGATGCGTATACTTGCCTGAGTCGCGGACTCGTCTCACGTCAGCGGGCCGCGTGGGCCCATCGCTCAGTTCCACTCCAATCCTTAACTGTTCGAGCGCATCGTCGGAAAGCAACGTGGAGCACTTCAACAAATAGGTCTTCGGAACTGTGTGATCCGGGTTGGTCAGACGCTCGGCGAACTGTGTGTCGTTCGTCATGATCAAAAGCCCGCTGGTATCCAAATCGAGCCTCCCTACCGGTGAAACGAATTGGTCGATTTCTTTGATCAGATCGTAAACCGTCGGGCGGCCCTCGGGGTCTTTGAACGTCGTAATGTAACCCGTGGGTTTATACAGCAGGATGTAAATGTGCCGTCGCTTCGTGAGCGGTTTTCCATCCAGTAGTATCCGGTCGCGTTTGAAATCTACCCAGAGATCCGGGTTCTGAATCACCTTACCATTGACTTCGACCTGCCCCGCGTGGATCCAGCTGCGGGCCTGAGTGCGTGAACCTGCCCCCGCCTTGGAAAGGATGCGCTCCAGCGTCTTCTGCGTGCCTGTGTCCTGCACTGAGTCGGCGCCACCTGCTCGCTTTCTGGCGACGGGGCCTGTCTTCTGGCGCCAGGGCTTCTTCGGGATCCACTTCAATGGAGAACCACTTTGGCGAGTCCGGTGTTGCCGGCTGAATCGGCAACCCTCAAGACCAGTACGTGTTCGCCAGACGGGATCGAGGTTGCCTGCAGTCGAAATTGTTCCGTACGCGAGTCCAGAATGCCGTCGACAGGCGCGATGGGCAACCACGGTCCCGCATCCAGAGACCACTCGGCATGCCGCAGTGGTGACGCCGTATCCTGGGCGTCAAATGCAATCTCTGCAGTGGCTCCGTTTCGCGTGGAGGACTGTACGTGGATGACGGGCGGTGTGTTGTCGATCAGAACGGGTGAGCTGATAAGTTCCATTTGTTTGGCTGAGGCTGCGGGGTTGGCTTCTCTGTCGGAGGCGGTGATCTTAAAAAAGTAGCGGCCATCTGCGAACGAATCACCGTCGAGCGCGAGAGAATTATCGTGCAGATCGCGGCGGAGCGATTTCCATTGGTCTTCGCCTTCGCCGCGAAACGCCACGTCGTAAACCAGCTTATCGGAATCGGGATCGTCGGCCTGCCAGGAGATCAAAATTTGCTGGATAATGGCACGCGATAGTGTCTGTGTGGGCGTCCCTGTAGATGCGATTGGCGTGGCGTCGCCCGTATCGGTAACCGTCATCGTGTAGGAGGAAGACGCGGCGGTTGTGGCTGAGGCGGCCTTCGCGGCTGCTCCGGAAGGCGGTGGCTGCTGCGTCACCGATATCGAGTGAATGATCGGTGGATTATTCTGCGGAAGAAATGCCGAGGTTACGCTGTCCAGGTGCGCAGAAACCCCTGACAGACTCGCTTTGTACTGCAGAAAACGCGCATTCGGGCTGGAAATAGGAGCGCCCGCAGAATCTGTGACACCGGGCGACCAATCGCTCCACGAAGCATCGGGACGCTGGCTGTTCCCAGAACGTGTCTGCATCGTGATGCCGTCGCCCTGCCAGTGAAGTTGGCCCCAGCGCGCAGCTCCGCCAGCGTCGAATACGGGTGATTCGTAAGTCCCCTTGATACCAGCCGCACCCAGCTTGTAAAGTTTGCCGGTATTAGCCGTAGCCACAAGGATCGAGTTGTTGATATTCAACAGCCGTACAGCTTCGGCATCATTGGTTTGCGCGAGTAGCGTAAGCTTGTGGTCGGCGGTCAGGCCATAGACGCGCGCACTGACGTCCGTGCCAAAGTAGAGCCCACCATTCGGAGCCGGGAGAATATCGTAGACGTTTTCTTCCTTGGAACTCCACAGTGTGTCCACCGTGTTGTCCGGATTGATGCGATAGATTGCGCTCTTCTCCACGCCCGTAGCTTCAGTAGCGGCGGGCGGTGGAGGTGGACCGGGCTGTGCGGGCTGCGCCTGAGGTTTCGCTTCCTGCGGAGTGGGCTTGATATCGCCTCCCGCCTGCGCGGTGACCGTTACTGTCGTGGAGATTGTGGGAACCGAATCCTGCTGCTGATTTTGATTCTGCTGTGTGGCCTGAATCTTCTTAGCCAGCGCGCCGCCCAGTCCAGCCGCATACACCGTTCCATCGGCGGTGGTTGCAAGAGCCCGGATCTCCGGGAGTGTGGAATCGTAGAGGGCGAACGCTTTGTCCTTCGCGGTGATGCGATAGAGTATCCCGTTCGGTTCCGTACCCGCAAGCAAACGACCCTGCGGATCCACCATCAGCCCCGTGACGTTGCCCTGCCCAGTGGCGTAGTACGGCTCGCCCTGACCCTGTGCCGTGATGCGATAGACAATCCCGCCATCTCCCGTCCCCGCGTAGAGCGTTCCATCGGAGCCGAGCGCCAGCGACCAGATATAGCGAGACTTTGGATCGAAGTACTCTGTCGCCTGTCCGGCGCGAATACGATATATCTTGCCGTTCGGAGAACTCGCAGCAAATAGATCACCTTGTGAGTTAACAGCAAGCGCGAAGACCTCAGGCTTGTCCGCCGTCCATACAAGAGTGGATGTGCCGCCCGCATCCACCTTGTAAACTCGGCCGCGATGTCCGGTAGCGGCGTATAGCGCGCCTCCCGGGCCGGAGACTACGCTCCATATCACAGGCTGTCCGGGGTTAAAGACAGTATCGAGCTGCGGCGCCAGTGTCATGCGGCCGTCGCGTGATAGCGCTACGCCGTCCAGCTTCCCCGGAATGAAGTCGGTGAAGCTCGACATTTCCCAAAACGACGCCGTGGATGCGCGCGCGATGCCCGCTACGGACACTATCGTAATCAACAATCCAGTGATAGCTGCCCGTCGTCGCCGTGTCCGTGCCGTGCCCGGCACCCCTCTCATTCCTTCACCTCGATTTGCACAGTCTTCGAGCCGGAAACCATATTCCCCGCAGCGTCCATGATGAGTTCAGTCACCTTTGCATTCTTCGTTTGTGCGATAGAAGCCGTCCCTCCGATCACCAGTGCCAGCGAAGGCGGCGGACTGGACATCTCTTCGCCCTGTACCGCGTAAGATGGCTCGGCACGCCAGACACGCACATAAGCCTTGTCTCCGGCGCGAATTCGGTTCACGGTGGAAATCAATTGCTCTGGCGAGACCGGGCTATCTACGATGGTTTGCCGCATATCGGCGAGCGACGCCTGTGAACCGTCGCTGACAGTGAAATAAACCGTGCCAGCAACCGTGCCCGGCGGGATCGTGTAAGTCGCCGTACGCGCGATTTCAGCACCGTCTTCGCCATCCAGCAGCGCCGTAATGTCAATCGTGTCGCCCGGCTTGGCTTCACGTTTCGATGTATAAACCTGTCCGATCACCAGTGCCTGTTTGCGTGACGACGATTCCAGTTGCAGCGAGATCCTTTTCACTTTCAGCTTCTCGAAGCCGCCCTGCATGACATAGGAAAGCGTCATGGCGGCGTTGAGTGCCGCGCTGGTAGCGGTGCCGCCATCGGTGGCGTAAATATTGTGAAGCTGTACCGTATCGCTGCGGTTCTCGAATTCAATGGCGCCCCGCATCCCAACACTGAGCACGCCGGTAGAGCGCTCAGTGGAATCGAGAGCGGAAAAGACTGCCATCTGCAAAAGATAAGGCGAAAGCAGCCGGTCATTCACGATGCGCATGTGATACTCGGCTACCGGTTTCGATTCCTGGGTGACCGTGATATCGAGCGGAGTCATGGCGGCCCGCGTCCCCAGAGAGCCCGTGATAGCGGTGTCTCGGTCTTGTGAAATAACTCCCATCAACTCGCGGGGCGCGGAGATCTTGAATGACGTATTCACATTGGCGAGAAGCGTGACCACTTCCGAACGCGTGAATGGAAGTTCGGTGGAACCGATCGCCAGAAATCGATGTCCGAACGCGTAGACTTCATTGCCATCGATCGCCGTGAGCGTGCCGTCCGCGCCCATGCTCAGGTCTCCCGTCATGAGTTCAACGCTGATCATGGAACCAGGTTTGAGCTTTGAGGTATCCCCGATTTGATCGATTGGCGCGCCGCCGAGCGCAACGCCTTGGCGCGGCTCGAGTCCCAGCGCCCGCATTTGCGGCGCAAACTGCTCAATTGCCGCGGAGGTGAAGCCGCTGAACGATATCGGGGTCGCGACCTCAGCCATTCGCGAATCGCCGAAACCAGCAGAGGCAGGTTGTGGCAGAGCCTTCTGGAACAGCAGCGCCGGGTCGGCCAGTCCGGCCAGGCGCATAGGCATCGGCGTCGCAGGAAGAGAGTCCACATGCAGCATTTCTTCAATGGGCCGGATACCCGCGATGGGGTCCTTCGAATAAGGGAATGCCAGCGCCACCGCACCGATCAGCTTGCCATCGATATACACGGGGCTTCCACTCATTCCCTGCATAACGCCCGTATGTTCCAGGGGTCCGCCAGTGAGGCGACCGAGAATCAGCGATTGTTTCGGGCCCGTGTTTTCCAGAATTCCAAGAATCTCAACGTCGAAATCTTCCACTTTGTCGCCGGCGAAAACGGTCTTTCCCGTGCCATGCATACCCGCGTGAATATCTCTCACAGGCATGATCGTGAGCGCAGCCGAAGCGGGAATTACAGCCAGGAGACATGCGATAAGGCGGCGGTGGACAGACACTATCTCAGTGTAGACTGCTTTGCGGCAGGATGAGCCGCCGCCAGTACCGTCGCATACTATACCTATGCCCATGCGAAAACTCATCCTCGCGTGCTGCCTCGTCGTCAGTTGCGCCAGTGCTCAGTCTCTTTCTCCCATACAAAGCAAAATAATCGATGCAGTGAATTCCGATGAACAGAGGTCGCTCCGGCTCCTCGAACAACTCGTCAATATCAACAGCGGTACATTAAATCCCGCCGGCGTTCGGAAGGTAGCCGACGTGCTAAGGCCCGAGTTCGAGGCGCTCGGTTTCACTTGTCGCTTCATCCCTATGGACGCTGTGCAGCGCGCTGGCCATCTGGTTGCCGAGCGGAAAGGCACGCGCGGCAAACGAGTGCTCCTGATCGGCCACATGGATACAGTTTTCGAACTCGATAGCCCGTTTCAGAGATTCGTGCGTAATGGCGACAAGGCGACCGGTCCCGGCTCGGAGGATATGAAAGGTGGCCTGGTAATCATGCTGAGCGCGCTCAAGGCAATGAACGCGGCGGGTGCGCTCGACGGTGCGAATATCACGGTGTTTCTGACTGGCGATGAGGAGCGGCACGGCAATCCGGTATCCATCTCGCGTGGTGACCTCATTGAAGCAGGCAAGAATAGCGATGCCGCCCTGGAGTTCGAGGCAGGAGTCCGCGTGGCAGGGCATGACGAAGCCAGCATTGCGCGCCGCAGTTCGTATTCCTGGACGCTCAAGACTACAGGCAAGGAAGCGCATTCAGCAGGCGTGTTCGGAACCGCGGGCTTTGGAGCGATCTACGAACTGACCCGCATTTTGGATCGCTTCCGTCAGGAGCTTCGTGAAGAGGGTGTGACTTACAACGTCGGTCTCATGGCCGGAGGTTCCGCGGTAACCGCCGACCAGGCGAATGCGGCTTTGACGGCTACAGGCAAGAGCAACATCATCCCTGCCGCGGCGCAGGCCTCGGGCGACCTGCGGACAGTGACTGATGAGCAGTATCAAAAGATCAGCCGGCACATGGAACAGATTGCCGCCGAGCACTTGCCGGGCACCACTGCCGCGCTCACCTTCGGCGAGGGCTACCCAGCGATGCCGGAGACCGACGGCAACAGGGCTCTGCTGCGCGAGTTGAATGATGTCAATCGGTCGCTTGGCCTCGAAGCGATGGAACCGTACGACCCCGTTCTGCGTGGCGCTGGTGATTTGTCGTTTGTGGCACCCTACACAGCGGGCATCTCCGGGCTTGGCTCGTTCGGAAAGGGGGCACACGCGCCAGGCGAAACGGTAGAGCTGTCCTCGCAGACCTACCAGACCCGGCGTGTAGCGTTGTTTCTCTACGCGCTGACGCGGTAACTGAAAAGCCTGCGACGTTAGCCCTACTTCAGATACCGGCTGGCAAATGTTATAAACGTGGGCCAGTTAGGTACGTCTGTATGCCCGCCGCTGTGCTGACGGAACGCAATGTCGCCGTCGATCAAAGCAGTCTCTATCGGTGGGAATTCATTCGTTCCCATGTCTTTCTTCCCGAGCAACCTGTAAACCGGTTGCGCGCCCGCCGCGGCGAGGAACATGCCTTTCGCATCCACCCATCCGTCGCCTTCCGTGGCGCCGCCACTGATGAACACCGGACGCGGTGCGCACATCGCTACGAGTTCATGAGAATCCACCGGCATGTCATTCCAGTTGAGCGGGCCGGCATATTTCAGGAAGTTCCCCGCCATCCAGTGATATTCACTGGTTGCCGCCACATTCTCGACCAGTTCGCCCCAATTGCGGCGATTGAGCTTTGCGCCGCCTTCGCCCGAGGAACTAACGTAAGAGATCGCAAATCGCGGATCGTAAGCCATCGCGACTAGCGTGCCTTTGCCCCAGCGCGAGTGTCCTTCCAGGCCCACCATCTTCGCGTTCACGGCCTTGTCAGTCTCAAAATAATCCAGCGCCCGGGAGCAGCCCCATGCCCAGGCGCGCAGCGCACCCCAGTCGTCAGCCTTCCGCGGCTGGCCCTTGTTGACCAAACCGATGATGCCCTGCGTGAGCCCTGCGCCGTTATCGGCCTGAATACTGCTGGTGCCAATCGTCGCGTAGCCCCAGCCTTTCGCAAGAACCTGTTGTTGCCAGGTCGGGCCTGTCGGGCCGCGGCCTCGTCCACCGCCGGATCCGCCAAATGCCAGCAGACCGCCTCGCCCGGAACCACCGAATCCCCCTCGGCCTGAGGCACCGAGGGCCGCGCCGAAGCCAAACACCGGAGCAGGGAAGCCCGGCGCATTGCCGCCCAGGTACATCATCACGGGCACCGGTCCGCTGGCATTGGCGGGCGTCGAGAGCGACAGTTGAATGTTCACGGAGATAGCGGGGTACGCGGAATTATCCACGTGGCCCAACAGCGTCTTCGTAATCACAGGCACGTCGCCGTTTTTCTCATTGATGACCTTGACCACTTCCCACGTCACTTTGGGCGTCACTGCCGGAACGCGACCATAGATCTCGCGATCGAAATCTTCCACGATTTCCGCGCGGCGCGCGTTCCATTGCGCAGCGGTCGTGACTTTCTTGCCGTTTTTCATGACCAGCGGATCGGGCAGTGTCGGATACGGATTCGCCTTCGCCTCGTTGTAGTTGGCGTAGTAAGGCGACTGCTTGTTGTTTCCGTCCGCACCGCGGCGCAGCGTAGTGATGTGGAGCAGGTCCATCATCTTTTGCCGGTCTTCCTGGGACGCCAGCACCATGGGATTCGGAGGTGCAGCGGGCGCGCCGGAGGCACCCGGTGCGCCGACCATTTGCTGTTGTGCGCTTCCCTGCGAAGATGTGATCAGCGACGCGGCAACAAGCCCTGCTAAAGCCATTCCTGAGGAGCACTGAAACGTACGGAATCGAGACATGGAATTCCCTTTACTGACGGCAGTTTCAAAACGGATAAACTGGAACCCAGCCTATGAAACATATCACAATCGCCCGAATTCTGTGTGGCTGTTCATTCGTCCTGCCTGCGATCGTTTGTCATGCCGAAGACGTGC
Organism: uncultured Acidobacteriia bacterium; assembly: GCA_903825445.1. GTDB lineage: Bacteria > Acidobacteriota > Terriglobia > Bryobacterales > Bryobacteraceae > BOG-234. The sequence continues at coordinate 3,598 of CAIKAS010000087.1, read as the reverse complement.
ATCCGATCACTCACCGGCGCATCGCGCAGGTCATGGGAGCAGCGGGTGCCGAATGGCTTGTTCGTCCCGAGCGTGAGGTCGAAGAGCGTCCCGATGAAGCCCTGGATGCCTTGAAGATTCCGAAGGGCGCGGTGGTAGCAGACGTTGGCGCCGGAGTCGGCTATTTCACGTGGCGTTTATCGGAGCGAGTCGGGCCTGCGGGCATCGTTTACGGCGAAGACATCCAGCAGGAAATGCTGGATCAACTCGCTAGAAACATGGCTGAGCGTAAGCTCATGAACGTTCGGCCCGTCCTTGGAACAATCGAGAATCCAAAGCTGCCGAAAGAGGCATTAGACCTCGTGATTCTGGTTGACGTTTATCACGAGTTCTCAGAGCCGGAGAAGATGCTGGATCGCATTCGCGAGTCGCTTAAGCCGAATGGCCGTCTCGTGCTGCTGGAATACCGGGCCGAGGATCCGAAGGTGCCCATCCGGCCTGAGCACAAAATGACAGTGAAGCAGGTGCAGGCCGAAGTTCAGCCGGAAGGCTACAAGTTTGAGAAATCGATCGAGATACTTCCGCTGCAGCACATCATCGTTTTTCGCAAGTAGCGCCGCCCCGGCTATCGCTGCATGAAATCGTCGGTATGTGTGACGAATTCGGGATACGCGCCCGCACCCAGTTCAGCAAGATCCATCCCCTGGCGCTCGGCGTCCGGCGCAACACGCATGCCCGCAAATCGGTCAACCAGCCAGTTCAGACCATACGTCAGAGGCAGCACGAACCCGATCAGCGTAGCTACGCCGATTGCCTGCGCCAGCAGTTGCCCGTCGCCGCCGTTAGGGAATCGCCCAAGGACACCTCCCGCAAGTAGCCCCCAGATGCCGGCCACCGCATGCACCGAAACCGACCCGCCCGGATCGTCGATATCCAGATGAAGCTCAAATAACTCCACGCAGAGAGCCACCATCGCTCCGGCTGCAAGCCCGATGAATATCGCTGCTGCTGGCGGCAAGAACGCGCATGTAGCGCTGGTGGCAACCAGTCCACCGATCCAACCGTTGGCCGTCAGTGAGGAATCCGGTTTGCCGAAGCGGAACTTCGTGATCGCAGCTGCGCCCAGCGCCGCCGAAGTGGCTCCGAGAATTGTATTCACTCCGATCAGTGCCAGCCTGCCCGGCTGAACGCCCTCGAAAAGAATAGCGCCCGCGGCATTGAGCCCGGTCCACCCCACCAAAGCCAATAGACAACCGAAGAGTATGTAGACGGCGTTGTGCCCAGGGATGGCCATCGGCATGCCATCATAGCCAAACTTGCCGCGACGGGGCCCCAGCAGCCAGGCAAGAGCCAGAGCAGTTAATCCTCCAACTACGTGGATACTGCCGCTTCCCCCAACGTCCACGTAGCCGACGCCGAGTCCGTAGTTGGTGCCCAGTTGCGATAGCCAGCCGCCGCCCCAGGCCCAGTGCGCAAAGAGAGGGAAAGTCCAGGCGGCAAGCAGTGTCGTCGATATACAGATTGCGGCCAGACGCCAGCGTTCAGCGCCGCTCCCGAGTGGAATCAGGCCCGCCAGGCTAACGGCAATCATTCCCATCCATGCCGAGAGAAGGGCAGGGGAGCCGTCGAAAGAAAGGCCAGCCAGGAACGGGCGCGTCGTTCCCAGCCAGTTCCAGGGTTTGCCCCCGATAAGGATTGTTCGCGACGCCTCGCCGGAGAACCCCTGCCAGCTGTGTCCGCAAACAACATACGCACAGGCAGCGACGGCGACGATACACATCGCGGCGGTCATCGTGTGGGCCGCGCTTCGTGCACGTCCCAGACCTGTGTTGACGAGCGCCAGACCGGCCAGTGCCAGCGGAGACACTAACAGAGAAACCGTGCAGAGCAATGTTTGAACGTCTGTAAGAACTGGGACGAGGATCACGTCAGTTCCGCTCCGGCTTGGGAGCGATATGCGACCGAACCACCAGCACCAAACCAAGCATCTCTACACCCAGACCTGCCAGCGCAAAACCTCCCCGCGCTGCGGCCTGTTTCAGGAGTACCACCGACGACAAGACCAGAATCCACCCCATCAGTAAGAGCAGTAGTCCAACTAATTTCAGGGGATCTGACTTGCGGGGAGACTCTGCCATATCGGTCAAAATAGCACAGGCATGGCTGTTCCGACAGATTTCCTTACGCCATTTTCATGCCGTCGCGCGCAGAGCCCCTTTGTTTTCCATGGATATCCAAAACATTGATGACAGTCATAAGAAAAATGAGTTTCACTTTCGAAGGCATACATTGGCAGGATAGATATACAGCCGGACCATGTAAGTCCTGCCATTGCCCTGGATGAATACCTTCAGGCAGACAAATCCAAATTCACCCCACTGTTAAGGAGCATGTAAATGGCGGATAAGACTACTTCTTCGGAAATGCAAGCGACATTAGGCCTTACGGGCCTTACGATGAACGCGATGGCGCTGATTGCGCCCGGTGCGTTCCTCTGGCTCACGTTTTTCATTCAGGCGACAACGGGCTCGACAGGGCCTTCCATGTGGATTGGCATCGTCGTAGCCTTGCTGCTTTGCCTGGCAACTGCCGTTTGTTATGCGGAGATGGCGAAGCTCTACCCTGGGACTGGCAGTTCGTATTACTTTGCGGAACAATCGTTTCTCAACCACGACAAGGTCTGGAAGCTGGCCCGCGTCGCGAAGTTCATCGTAGGCTGGGGCTCGCACCTGTATTACTGGATCTACCCTGGTGTGATGGTCGGCGTTATGGGAATTCTCTGCGGCTATCTCGTGGGCACTCTGTGGCCGAGCGTGATGAGCGCCTCGAATCCCGGCCCCGCCTTCATGATTCTGGTTGCCGTGCTCTTCTCGTTCTTCATCGGTTGGGTTGCGAACCGCGGCGTCAACGGCTCCACGGCCGTGAACATTGCGGTTAATGTCATCCAGATCACCGCCCTTCTGGTGTTTGCAGTGATGGCATACAGCTATCGCGCCAATCACCCGGCCGGTACGCCCGGCTGGCAGTTTGATTCCACTTCCGGCGAAGCCTACACGTATGAATTCGCTACTGAAAAAGTCAAAGACGACAAGGGCGTTCTTCAGGACAGCATCGTCCGCGACAAAGACGGCACGCCGAAGCCGCAGCTCGATGCGTCCGGCAAACCGGTTCTGTTTAAGGTTGGCTATCCGGCTGAAGACGACAAGCACAACTTCCTTTCACACGGTGATGCTGGTTCCGTCGTAGCGGTCCACAATGTCAGCTGGGCGTTCATCCAGGCGACAGTGGCCATCCTCATTCTCGTCGGCTTCGAATCCGTAACCGCCATGGGCGGCGAAGCGAAGAATGCGAAGCGCGACGTCCCCATCGCGGTTATCACTTCACTGCTCGTGCAGGGTGCGTTCTGCTACCTCATCGAGTACTTCGCGGCGAACTATTTCCTGAACAGTGGATATACGATGCAGAGCGCGTCAGGGTCGGCCGCGCCGATCGGCGACATGATGATCGTCATCGGTAACGCGGCGTTCGGCGCTGGCGGAGGCCGCATCTTCATGCTGGTCGAAGCTTTCACCGTCTTCCTGGCCATCATCGGCACCACGCTCTCCTGCATGAACACCGG
>CAIKAS010000086.1 GCA_903825445.1 uncultured Acidobacteriia bacterium | reverse complement strand
GGACCCGACCGCGATCATTCACACCGTGAGCAACAACAGCGATATTGAGGACGGCCACGGCATCGGCGTCGCCGATATCAATGGCGACGGCAAGGCCGACATACTCACGCCCACCGGCTGGTTTGAAAACATCGACGCCGATCACGACCAGTGGAAGTGGCATCCGGACTGGAACCTGGGCGATGCGGGATTTCCAATCATCGGCTACGACGTGAATAACGACGGCAAGATGGACATTATTTACGGGGAGGGCCACAGCTATGGCCTGTATTGGCTGGAGCAACGGGGCAGTGGCGTTAACCGGCACTGGATTCGGCATACCGTCGACGAGTCATACTCGCAGCTCCATGCGCTCAAAATGGAGGATATCGACGGCGACGGCCAGCCGGAACTGCTGGTGGGAAAACGGTATCGCGGCCACTCTGGCCATGATGCGGGCTCGCACGATCCTCTGGTGATCTATTACTACAAGATCAACCGCACAACGAGCACTTTTACCCGCTACCCGATCAGCGTGAACGGCACGGCAGGCGCAGGAACGCAGTTTGTGACCGCGGACTTCGATAAGGATGGAGATATCGATATCGCCGTCGCGGGCAAGTCGGGCGTGCACTTCCTGGAAAACATCATGATCGACAAGGTTCCTCCCGCGCAGAGGGAAAAGGAACTGATTCTCGATCAGAACTGGCCTTTCCCGGGAGAGGGCGGCGAGGTTCCTCAGGACGAGGAGCCGAACCCGAACAAGTAACAACACGAACGAAGGTCGGGATGAGCGCGGAGTCTGACGCAAGGGAGCGACATATGTACTTGTTTCTCTTGCGGCTAGGGCCGGCTCATCCCAGTCTGTTTTACAGATACATCGATCCACTGCTGCGCAACCGAGGCTCTTCTTGTGGAGCGCAAAGAGAATATTTATCTACTACACAGTTTTCGCATTGACGATGCGGAATCCTGAATTCCCTCTCCCTCCAATTCTTTCCTGCCCGCCACAACCATTCGAAAAAAAACAAGTGACCGAGCAGGAAGTTCGGCGGATAGTGTACGTCCTGTACTTCAGCCCGGAGCGGCGCACGCCGGACCTGGACATCGTGAAAGATGTGGTTCCCGTGCATAACGTGAAGGTCGCACTGCGGGCGAAGCGCCGTCCGAGCCGCGTCTATCTGGCTTCGCAAAAGACCGACCTGAGCTTTGAGGATACGAGCAGGTCACTGTACCGGAAGTACATGGACACCAGATGGTGGTGTTCGAGTCATAACAACCTGACAAACTGCCGCTTCGATCCCTGTAAGCTGCCTATGTGCAAAGGGATCGAGGCGGTCTGTTTTAATAGAGACCTGAAAGACTGGATTCAGGATCGACTGCCAAGTTCGACTATTGAGGCAACTTCCAACGTTCAAGTCTTCTTATCTAGAATTAAGGCAAGAATTCGGGTTCGACACTGGTGCCTGTCGTTGTGCAACCTGATGGACGCGCGGTACCGCCAATTTCTGTTAGATGAATATCAAGCTAGCTCCGGCATGGCGACAAGCTGTTTGTATGTGATGGTTTGTGTGCAGATGCAAGCGCGCAGCAGGCGAACCATCAAGTCCGGTTCCATGGTGCGGCGGTTGAGCCTG